>CALWIE010000094.1 GCA_944380625.1 uncultured Clostridia bacterium | reverse complement strand
CCCTTAGAACAGGAGACTGACCCCAAACCCGGCAAAGCAGATCACCGCCGCCAAGAGGAAGGGGAGCGCGCCGGAGGTTGCGTACCGGGCGGCCCGGCGGCCGGCCCTGCGGAGCATCCGTTCCTCCTCAAAGGCCACCTCCATGGCGAAGGCCGTCTGGGCGTTCACATTGCCGGGGCTCATGGCGGTGCCGGCGGTGTAGACCCGGCTCACGCGGATGAGGGCGAACAGGCCCACCACCAGCGCGGTGATCCCCAGGAAAAAGAGGTTGTCCTCCAGCTTTCCCACTTGCCACACAGTGTCCAGCAGCCAGCCCAGCAGGAGCAGCGCCCCGCCCAAAAGGATGCCGGCGGCCAGCCGTACTCGCAGTTTGCCCATTGTCCAGACCTCCTTCTCGTTTCGGAAGAGACCTTCCGAATGGATAAAATTTTACAAATACATTATAGAGGAAGATGGATAGATTGTCAAGAGGGAGTTGCCTTTTTCGCTTGATTTCGCACTCTTTTTTAAGAAATATTAGGGAAAAATTATAAAAACTCCCCTTTGGCATCTTGTTTTTTTCGGGGGCATTTGTTATAATCAATAAAAATACCGCTGTGCTCCGCGTTTAAGAGAGGGCGGCGGCAGGGAGGTTGAAGTCTTTATGGAAACCCGTGTTATCAAGATCCTGTCCCAAAGCTACAATGTGCCGCTCAAGCTCATCCACGGCCACTTTGCCACGAACCATTCCCACATCAACTGCTACCTGGATATGACCACCCTGAAAACCCGGCAGAGCGAGGCGGAGCTGGCGGCCCAGGCCCTGGTGCAGCACTATGTGCACAGCACCATTGTGGACACCATCCTCTGCCTGGACGGCACCCAGATCATCGGCGCCTACCTGTCCCAGCAGCTGAGCAGGGCCGGGTTTGTGTCCATCAACGCCCACCAGACCATCTACATCATCACCCCGGAGTACGACGCCACCAGCCAGCTGCTGTTCCGGGACAACCTGCAGCCCATGATCCGGGATAAGCACGTGCTGATCCTCACCGCCTCGGTGACCACGGGCATCAGCGTGCGCAAGGCCATGGAGTGCGTCCAGTACTACGGCGGCGCCACCGCCGGCGTGTGCTCCATTTTCAGCGCCCAGCCGGAAGTGGACGGCGTGCCCGTCCAGTCCATCTTCACCCCGGCGGACGTGCCCGGCTATGAGACCTATCCCAGCCACGAGTGCCCCCTGTGCAAGCAGAAGGCCCGCCTGGACGCCCTGGTCAACGGGTACGGCTACTCCCGCCTGTAAAGAAGACCCTTTTTGCAGAAAAGCCTGGCAGCCCTTTTGGGGGCGCCAGGCTTCTTTTTTGGGGAGGTTTACAGGGCCAGCCGGTCGTACTCTACGCCCTCCAGGTCCTTCCACAGGAACACCCCGTCCTCCAGGGTCATGTAGCTGCGGGGGCTTGCCTCCTTGGGCAGGGAAACGCTGCCGGGGTTTACGTACCAAAACCCCAGGGAGCCGTCCCGGGCCGGCACGTGGGTGTGGCCGTGGAGAAGGACGTCCCCGGCCTGGAGCAGGGGCGGGTTCTCCAGGTTGTAGCGGTGGCCGTGGGTGGCGAAGATCACGTGCCCTGCCTGCTCCAGCAGGCAGTAGTCCGCCATCACCGGGAAGGGGAGCACCATCTGGTCCACCTCGGCCTCGCAGTTGCCCCGCACGCAGAACACCCGGTCCTTCACCCCGGAGAGGAGGGAGATCACCTTTTTGGGGGCGTAGCCCTCGGGCAGGTCGTTGCGGGGGCCGTGGTAGAGCAGGTCCCCCAAAAGCAAAAGCCTTTCGGCCCGTTCCCGGCGGAAGGCCTCCAGCATTTTGCCGCAGTAGAGGGCCGAGCCGTGAATATCGGAAGCGATCATCCACTTCATGAAACGCACATCCTTTTCCTGGTTTTGTCTGTTTCCTATTGTAATGCCCCCAAGCCCGGGGAGCAAGGGGGAAAATTATTTTTTGACTTTTCCCGCAAAATGGGGTAGCCTAATAAAAAAACAGAGAGGAGCGGCGGCAATGGAGTTTCAAAAGGAGAGCGGGCGGATTTTCGCCCTGGACCAGGAGGGGAGGCTTCTGGCGGAGGTGGTTTTCCCCACAGGCCCCGACGGGGTGGCGGACATCCACCACACCTTTGTGGACGGGAGCCTGCGAGGCCAGGGGGTAGCTGGGCAGCTGCTCCGGGCCGCGGCGGACCAGCTGCGGGCCCAGGGGAAAAAGGCCAGGGCCAGCTGCTCTTACGCGGCCGGGTGGTTTGAAAAACACCCGGAGGAGCGGGACCTGCTGGCGTAAATTTCAAAAAGTGTTTTCCCCCTGTTCATTTTCTGGACACAGACAGGGGGTATCCTAAGGCCATGGCAAAGGGAAGGCCCTTGAGCAAGGCCTTCGGCGCCAGAATTTCATGCAGCTTCATTCTTCCTCTTAAAAAAGGGGGGCCGTCCGGGAGGGCGGCCCCCCTTTTTTGCCTGGGCCTCGGGAAAATGCCCCGGGATGGAGGGGTGCGGGTCTTCGCCTCCCATGGGCCTGGCCGGGGCCCTCCTCCGGGGGGGTTGCTTTTATGGAAATAACCCCTTGCCAGGGCGGGGCGGATGTGGTAGAGTGGGAAAGGATTTTTCCCGGAAGTCGGGAGCAGAGGAAAGGATGGTATGCGATGAAAAAAAGAAACGCTTCTCTGACCCATTTCACTGCCGGGAGGGAAGCTGCCTGAGGGCGCCCCTCCCCTGAGACGAGGAGGAACTTCTTTTGAACGGTACACTAAAAAAACTGCTGTCTTTTTACAAGCCCTACAAGGGGATCTTTTTCGCGGATCTCCTCTGTTCCCTGGCGGCGGCGGCCATCGGGCTTATCCTGCCCCTGGGGGCCGGTTACATCACGGACAACGTCCTTTCCGGGGACCTGTCTGCGGCGCCGGGACGGATTTTGAAAGCGGGGGGCTGCTGGTCCTCCTGGTGCTGGTCCAGGCCTGGTGCAGCTACTTTATGGACTACCAGGGCCACGCCATGGGCGCCCGGATGGAACGGGACATGCGGGCCCAGCTGTTCCGCCACTGCGAGAGGCTGTCCTTCGCCTATTACGACGAGCACCCGGTGGGGGACCTGATGAGCCGCATCACCAACGACTCCCTGGCCCTGGCGGAGTTTTTCCACCACGTGCCCGAGGATGTGGTGGTCAACGCCATCAAGTTTTTGGGGGCCTCGGTGATCCTGTGGAACATCCACTGGCAGACGACCCTGGTGATCCTCTGCTTTTTGCCCTTTATGCTGACCTACACCCTGTATTTCAACAAGAAGATGGCCGCGGCCCTGGCCCAGGGCCGCAGGGACATGGGGGAGGTCAACGCCCAGGCGGAGGACTCCCTCTCCGCCATACGCATGGTCCAGTCCTTCGGGGGTGAGGAGGTGGAGGCGGAGAAATTCGCCCGGCAGAACGAGAAATTCCTGGACAGCCGGAAGAAGAGCTACCGGGGCGAGGCCTTGTGCTGGGGCGGCATGAACGCCTTTTCCAGCCTTTTGCCCATCGCCGTGGTGGTGTTTGGGGGCCTGGCCATGGTGGGGGGGAGTTTTTCCCTTTCCAACCTGGTGGTGTTTTTGCTGTATGTCAGCTATTTCACCCAGCCCATCCAAAGCCTGGTGAACACCACCCGGCTCATCCAGGAGGGGCGCACGGGCTTTCGCCGTTTCATGGAGATTTTGGAGACGGAACCGGAGATCGCCGACAGCCTCGGCGCCCGGGACCTGCCCCGGGTGGAGGGGGACAGCTCCGTCTCCCACGTGAGCTTCCGCGACGGGGAGGGGGACGCGGTGTTCCAGGACCTGAACCTGACGGTGAAGGCCGGGGAGTACGTGGCCCTGGTGGGGGCCTCCGGGGTGGGGAAGACCACCCTCTGCTCCCTGATCCCCCGGTTTTACGACGTGGACGCCGGGGAGATCGCCTTGGACGGCACGCCGGTGAAGAGCGTCACCCTGCGTTCCCTGCGGGCGAACGTGGGGGTGGTCCAGCAGGACGTGGAGCTGTTTACCGGCTCTGTGGCGGAAAATATCGCCTATGGAAAGCCCGGGGCCTCCCGGGAGGAGATCCGGGAGGCCGCCCGGAAGGCCGGGGCAGAGGAGTTCATTTTAAAGCTGCCTCAGGGCTACGACACGGACATCGGCCCCCGGGGGGTGAAGCTCTCCGGCGGGCAGCAGCAGCGGCTGTCCATTGCCCGGGCCTTTTTGAAGGACCCGCCCATTTTGATCTTGGACGAGGCCACCAGCGCCCTGGACTCCCAGAGCGAGCGGGTGGTGCAGCGCTCCCTGGAGGAGCTCTCCCGCCACCGCACCACCCTGGTCAT
>CALWIE010000093.1 GCA_944380625.1 uncultured Clostridia bacterium | reverse complement strand
CACGGAGCCAACGCCTATTACGGCCAGACCCGGCCGTGACCGGCCAGGACGAGTCGCGCCGTCGCTCGCTTGCGCTCCGCTCTCTACTGCGGGTGGATAAAGCGGTGGCGCGGTTGTTGCCTTTCTGAAAAACGGCAGTCGCCTACCCCTCGCGAACGTGCGCTTGCGACCTACACAGCCCGAGCGCAAGCGAGCGGTCTGGAGCGCGAATTGTCCTGTGCGGCCACGCACCGGTCACGGGCTTAGCCTTTTGTACAGGAGGAAGTCGAAGGCGATCTCCGTCTCCAGGGATGGGAGGGACTCCAGCCGACGGGCCCCCTCTACGCCGGTCTTCCAGTAGTAGGGAGTCATGGCGAAGAGGTCCCGGACCGCCTGCCCGCCGGGGAGGGAGATCCTTCCCCGGACCTCCTCCCGCTTTATAAATTGGAACCCCCGGTAGGCCGTGTCCCGCCGGGGGTTTTCGTAGGGCGCCTCGTACAGGACCTCCTTGAGCCCGTACAGATGCCTTTCCCCCGGGACCGCGTAGAGGAAAAACCCGCCCGGCCCCACCACCCGGGCAAACTCCTCCTCCGCCAGGGGGGAGAAGACGTCTGTCAAAATCTGGACGCTCCCTTCCCCCAGGGGGATCTGGAAGGAGCTGGCCACCGCCAGCTGGATCCCCTTGTGCTTTCCCGCAGCGGCTTTCACCGCCAGTTTGGAGATGTCAAACCCGCAGGCCCTGGCCTCGGGCAGGGCGGCCCGGAGGGCGGCGGTGTAGTCCCCCTCTCCGCAGCCTGCGTCGCACCGCACCAGGCCCGCCCCCTGGGGGGAGCCCAGCGCCCCGGCGCACTCCTTTGCCAGGCGGCACAGGGCCTCTTGAAAGGGGGCGTACCAGCCGCCCTCTAAAAACCGGCGGCGGCTTTCCACCATCTCCCTGCTGTCCCCGGGGACCTTGGCGTGCATGCGGTTTACCGGCAGCAGGTGGACGTACCCCTGCCGGGCTATGTCGAAGCTGTGGCCCTGGGAGCAGGCCGCCCGGTGCTCCTGGCGCACAAGGGGCCCGCCGCACAGAGGGCAGCAAAACAGCAGTTCCTCTCCCATGGGCTCACCCCTTCGCGTCGTACCAGGTGCGACCGGAGCCCGCCTCCGCTACCATGGGCACCGAAAGGGACACGGCCCCCTCCATCTCCTGGGTGAGGATCTCCCGCACCTGGTCCCGCTCCTCCTCGGGGCACTCCACAATCAGCTCGTCGTGGACCTGGAGGATCAGCTTTCCCCGCAGCCCCTCCCGGGCCAAGCGGGAGCTGACCCGGATCATGGCGATTTTGATGATATCCGCGGCCGTGCCCTGGATGGGCATGTTCCGGGCCACCCGCTCCCCGAAGGCCCGCAGGTTGAAGTTGCCGCTTTTGAGCTCTGGCAGGTAGCGCCGCCGGCCAAAGAGGGTCTCCACATAGCCCTTTTCCTTGGCCTCGCCCACCACCCGCTTCATATAGGCATCCACCCCGGAGTAGTTGCGGAGGTACTCCTTGATATAGTCGTCCGCCTCCTTGCGGGTGACGCCGATGTCCTTGGAGAGGGAAAAGGCCCCAATGCCGTAGACAATGCCGAAGTTTACGGCCTTTGCCTTGGAGCGCATCTCCTTGGTGACCATCTCCGGGGGCATGCCGAACACCCGGGCCGCCGTGGCGGTGTGGATGTCCCGGCCCAGGAGAAAGTCCTCCCGCATGGCCTGGTCGTCCGCCATGTGGGCCAGCACCCGCAGCTCGATCTGGGAGTAGTCCGCGTCCACCAGAAGGCACCCTTTGGCCCCGGCGAAAAACTTTCGCAGCTCCCGGCCGATGGGGGTGCGCACGGGGATGTTCTGCATGTTGGGCTCGGCGCTGGAGATGCGCCCGGTGCGGGTCTCCGTCTGGTTAAAGGTGGAGTGGACCCTCCCGTCGGGGCCGATGACCTTTAAAAGCCCGTCGCAGTAGGTGGACTTGAGCTTCGCCACCGTGCGGTAGCGCAGGACCTTGTCCACCACCGGGTGGAGATAGCGCAACTCCTCCAGCACCTCGGCATTGGTGGACCAGCCGCTTTTGGTGCGCTTGCCGTGGGGCAGGCCCAGCTTGCCGAAAAGGGCCTCTCCCAGCTGCTTGGGGGAATTGATGTTGAACTCGTACCCCACCTCCTCCACGATCTCGTCGTGGAGGGCGGACACCTGGCCCTCCAGCTCCTTGCCGTAGGCCTGGATGCTCTCCCGGTCCACGGAGAAGCCCGTGTGCTCCATCTGGGCCAGCACAAAGCTCAAGGGGATCTCCACCTCTCGCAGAAGCTTTTCCTGGCCGTTTTCCCCAATGGCCTGGGAGAGGGCGGCGCACAGCCCCGGCAGAGCGGCGGCAAAGCGGAGCTCCGGCTCCTCAAAGTCCCCCAGGGGCACGGCGTACTCCGCGCAGAGGCGCTCCACGTCGTAGCTGCTGGCAGAGGGGTTCAGGAGATACCCCGCCAGGGCCGTGTCCATCTGGACCCCCTCCATCCGGCAGCCCAGGGAGAGGGCCAGCCGGTGCAGGGGCTTTGTGTCGCAGGTGTACTTCTGGATGCGGCCGTTTTTGAAAAAGGCCCGCAAAAAGGCCTCGTCGGGCCGCACCCGGTGGAGCTCCCCCTTGTGGGAGAACACCAGGCTCCTCAGGGCCCCGCCTTCCCACTGGGCGTAGAAGATGGCCTCTCCCCCGTCCTCCAGCTGAGGCAGGAGGGGGGCGCCGTCCTCGTACTCCCGCACGCCGGGCTTCTCCCCGGCGGGGACGGCCTTCCCGGGCTGGAGCGCCCCGTCCAGGCCGAACTTCTCCAGCAGGGAGAAGAGCTCCAGCCGCACCATCAGGGCGGCGGCCGCCTGGGGGTCCCCCTCCCCCTTCCTGTAGTGGGAGAGGTCCGTGTCGATGGGGGCGTCCCGGCGGATGGTGCCCAAATCAAAGCTTAAAAAGGCGTTGTCTTTGGATTTTTCCAGCTTGGCCCGCATGGCGGGCTTGATGTCCAGCTCCTCCAGGTGGTCGTAGATATACTCCACGCTGCCGAACTTCTGGATGAGCTCCCCGGCGCCCTTGGGACCGATGCCCGCCACCCCGGGGATGCAGTCGGAGGAGTCCCCCTGGATGGCCTTGATGTCGATGAGCTGGCGGGGGGCGACGCCGTAGTCCTCCTGGATTTTGGCCTCGTCGTAGAGGGTGACCTGGGGCTGGCCGAACTTGGTGGTGGCCAGGCGCACGGTGGTCTTGCCGGAGACCAGCTGAAGGCTGTCCCGGTCCCCGGTGGCGATCAGACACTGGGCCCCCTCCCGCTCGCACTGGGCGGAGAGGGTGCCCAAGATGTCGTCGGCCTCCCAGCCCTCCAGGGAGACGGTCTTGTAGCCCAGGTCCCCCAGGAGCTCCTGGAGCAGGGGCATCTGCTGGGCCAGCTCCTCGGGCATGCCCTTGCGGTTTGCCTTATACCCTGCGTAGGCCTTGTGCCGGAAGGTGGGCCCCTTCCGGTCGAAGGCAACGGCCACCCCGTCGGGGGAGGTCTCATCCAAGAGCTTTAACAGCATGGTCAAAAACCCGTAGATGCCGTTGGTGAAGTCCCCGGACTTGGTGGTGAGCAGCTTGATGCCGTAAAAGGCCCTGTTTAAAATACTGTTGCCGTCTAGCACGAGCAGTTTCATAGGTCGCTCCTTTCCCCGCAGTTCGCTTCGTATACCTGGTAAAACAGCCGGTCCAGATCCTCCCAGGTGGAGAGCTCCCCGGCCTGGCGGCGGAACTGGGCCGCCCCCCGCACCCCGTGAAGGTACCACCCCACGTGTTTTCTCGCCTCCCGCATGGCCCGCTCTTCCCCTTTGAGGGCGCACAGGGCGTCTATGTGCCGCCGGGCCACCAGGATCCGCTCGGCGATACCCGGCCCCGGGAGGATGGTGCAGGAGTCGGTGAGATAGGCGTTGATCTGCCGGAAGATCCAGGGGTTGCCCAAGGCCCCCCGGCCCACCATCACCATGTCGCATCCGGTCTCTCCTAGAAGCTTGCAGGCGGATTGGGCGTCCGTCACGTCTCCGTTGCCGATGACCGGCACCGAGACCGCCTCCTTCACCCGGGCGATGATCTCCCAATCGGCGTGGCCCATGTACATCTGGTCCCGGGTCCGCCCGTGGACGGCGATGGCGGCGGCCCCGGCCTCCTCGCAGGCTTTGGCCACCTCCACAGCGTTTTTGTGCTCCTTGTCCCAGCCGGCCCGGATCTTTACGGTGACGGGCAAGTCCGTATTGCGCTTTACCGCCGAGACGATGGCGGCGCACTTTGCGGGGTCCTTCATCAGGGCGGAGCCCGCCCCGTTTCCCGCCACCTTGGGCACCGGGCAGCCCATGTTGACGTCGATGCCGTCGGGGCCAAGGGCCTCTGCCTTGCGGGCCGCCAGGCCAAAGTCAAAGGGGTCGCTGCCGAACAGCTGCAAGAACACAGGCCCCTGGTCCTGGGAGACGTCCGACAGCCGGGCGGTCTTGTCGTAGCTGTACTGCATGGCCTTGGCGCTGACCATCTCTGTGACGGTGTAGGCCGCGCCGAACTCCCGGCACAGCCTGCGGTAGGCGGCGTCTGTCACCCCCGCCATGGGGGCCAGGGCGGCCCGGCCCTGTATTTCAACATTTCCAATTCCCATGAAAAACCTTCTCTCTGGGCGCGGGCCCCCGCCGGCCCCGCGCGCCCCTTTTATTTCAAAACCTTGGAAAACACCATCTGGCTGGACTCGGAAAATTTCAGCCCCGCCTCCCGGGTGTAGTCCTGTTCCTCCAAAGTGAGCCCGTAGGAGGGGAGGAATTCCTTCATAAAGTAGTCCGCCTCGGGCAGGCCCATGTCCCGGATGGCCTGGGTGATGGTCTGCTCGGCCTTGGAAAAGTCCCGGTTGCCGCTGCGGCGCTCCTCCACGCATTTGATGACGGCGGAGATCTTGTCGGCCGCCTTGATAAGGGGTTTCAGCTCCTCGTCCCCTTCCCCGCCCATGGTCATGATCTCCCGGTACGCCGGGCGCAGGTCCTCGGGGAGCATGTTCACCAAGTGCTCCACAGCCAGGTCCTCCACCTCCGCGTAGGCCTTGCGGATCTCTTCGGAGTGGTACTTCACCGGCGTGGGCATGTCCCCGGTGATGATCTCCGAGGCGTCGTGAAGCACGGCCAGCATGGCCGCCCGCTCCGGGTTGTAGCGGCGGCCGAACTTCCTGTTGCCCACGGTGGCCAGGGCGTGGGCCACCAGGGCCACCTCCAGGCTGTGCTCGCAGATATTTTCCTCCCGGGTGTTGCGCATCAGCCCCCAGCGGTTGATGTACTTCATCCGGGACAGCATGGCGAAAAAGTGATACATCCCGTTCTCCCCCGTTTTCTGCTGTGATCCGGGGCAGGGCCCCGTGCCCTCTTATTATACAATACTTTGCCCCCTTTTTGCTACGGGTTTTTTCTCCGGAAGGCGCCCTCCCCTTGGAAACCCCAAAAAAGGCTTTTACCCCGGGGGAAACTGTGCTATAATGTCCCAAAAGGGGGCGGGCCTTCCCGCGCCCGGTTCCGGTGGGGGCAGGCCCCCGCTTTTTCCGTTCTGAACTAAAACTCCGGGAGGTACGCGCTCTTATGGCAGCTGGTAACGAAACGAAAAAGAGCCTGCGGGACAACTATTTCATCAAGGCCTTTTTCCTGGGGCTTGGCCTCTCCTTCTTGGTCTTTGTGCCCTTTATGGTGGTGGACAGGGGGCGCTTCCTCTTTTACGGGGACTTCAACGTCCAGCAGGTGCCCTTTTACCGCCTGGCCCACGACGCCGTGCGCTCCGGCAACTTCGGCTGGAGCTATTTGACCGACCTGGGCGCGAACTTCATCGGTTCCTACAGCTTTTACCTGTTGGGCAGCCCCTTCTTCTGGCTGACCATCCCCTTCCCCTCGGAATGGGTCCAGTATCTGATGGGGCCGCTGCTGATTTTAAAATTCGCCTGCGCCACCCTGACGGGCTTCGTCTATGTCCGCCGGTACACCAAAAACCCCAACTCCGCCCTGATCGCCGCGGTGCTCTACGCCTTTTCCGGGTTTTCCATCTACAACATCTTTTTCAACCACTTCCACGAGGCCATTGTGTTCTTCCCCCTGCTCCTGGCTGCCCTGGACGAGTACATGGCCACCCGCCGGCGGGGAATCTTCGCCCTGGCGGTGTGCGTCTGCTGCGTGGTGAACTACTACTTCTTTGTGGGCATGGTCACCTTCACGGTGATTTACTTCTTCCTGCGGCTGCTCTGCGGCAGCTGGCGGATTGGGTTGCGGGACTTCCTCCTTTTGGCCCTGGAGGCCGTGCTGGGCCTGGGGCTCTCCTGCACCCTGCTGCTGCCCAGCGTTTTGACGGTGGTGCAAAACTACCGGGCCAGCGAATACATCAACGGCTGGAACGCTGTGCTCTACAACAACGTGCAGCGCTACCTCCACATTTTGCAGTGTTTCTTCTTCCCGCCGGACCTGCCCGCCCGCCCCAACTTCACCCCGGACTCCGGCTCCAAGTGGGCCTCCCTGGGGGCCTGGCTGCCCCTGTTTGGCATGACGGGGGTCATCGGCTGGCTGCAGCTGCGCCGGAAGCACTGGCTGAAAAAGCTTTTGTGGGTCCTGTTCCTCATGGCCCTGGTGCCCTTCTTGAACTCTTCCTTCCAGATGTTCAACACCGCCTTTTACGCCCGGTGGTATTACATGCTCACCCTAATGATGGCCCTGGCCACGGTGCTGGCCCTGGAAAACGAGCGGGTGGACTGGAGGCGTTCCATCACCTGGGCCCTGGTCATCACCCTGGGGGTGACCCTGGTGGTGGGCCTGATGCCCTCGGTGGAGACGGTGGACGGGACCGAGACCGTCACCCTCGGCCTGGAGGACTCCCCCACCCGCTTCTGGACCTATGCGGCCATCTCCCTGGTCTCCTTGGGGGCGGTGATCTACCTGTTCTGCTTCTGCCGGAAGAACAAAAAGGTCTTCTACCGCTCCACTTTGATCGGCCTGTCCCTGATCTCCGTGTTTTACTCCATCTACTTCATCGCCCTGGGGAAGACCCAGTCCGAGTACACCTGGGACCACCTGATCCCCTACTCCTTAAACGGGGGCGAGGACGTGGACCTGCCCGACCTGCAGGAGTCCCGCTCGGACTTTTACGAGTCCCTGGACAATGCCGGCATGTTCTGGCAGATCCCCACCATCCAGGCTTTTCACAGCGTGGTGCCCGGGTCCATCATGGAGTTTTACGACTCCATCGGCGTGCCCCGGGACGTGGGCTCCCGCCCCACCGCCGACCACTACGGCGTGCGGGGGCTTTTGAGCGTCCACTGGCTCTTTGACGACGACCACGACAGCACCTACTTCGCCGGGGAAAACATGACCGACCCCGCCATGCCCGGCTACGCCTACTACGGCAACGCCAACGGCTTCGATATTTGGGAAAACCAGTACTACATCCCCATGGGCTTTTCCTACGACTACTACATCACCCGCAGCGAGTACAACGCTATGAAGCAGGGCACCGAGGACTCCATCGGGGACCGGGAGCTGGCCATGCTCCGGGCCGTGGTGGTGGAGGACGACCGGGTGGCCGCCGTGGAGGACGTGCTGGAGCACCTGCCTTTGGAAAACCGCATGTTCGACGAGGAGCGCTACTTCCAGGACTGCGAGGACCGGGCCGTCACCACCTGCGACTCCTTCCATTACACCCACAAGGGCTTTGTGGCGGAGACAAGCTCCACCGAGTCCCGGCTCCTCTTCTTCAGCGTCCCCTACGAGTCCGGGTGGAGCGCCACCGTCAATGGGGAGCCCGCCCCCATCGAGCGGGTGAACGTGGGCTTTATGGCGGTGAAGATCCCCGCCGGGGAGGACGTGGTGATCGAGTTTACCTACCGCACCCCCGGGCTGCTGCTGGGCTTTGGCCTCACCCTGGGCTCTCTGGCCCTGTTGATCGCCTACCTGATGGTCATGAGCCGCGTAAAGGCCAAGGAGGCCTCCCGCAAGGCCCCCTCCCTGCTGCGGGTGGGAAGTTTCTCCCAGTACGCCAAGAGCCGCCACGCCTCTTTCCGGAGGCCCGGCGCCCTGGTGCCCCACGTCCGGCGGGAGGCCGCCGTGCCGGAGGACTCACTCCCCGCGCCGGAGAATATGCCCCCTGAGGATGAACCCCCTGCCGGGGAAAACTGAGAGCAGAGGGGCCCGGGCACAAGCCCCCGCCCCAAGAAAGGAGACCCTATGGAACCCACTGTATACTTTGTCATACCCTGTTATAACGAGGAGGCTGTGCTCCCCGAGACCACCCGCCGCCTGACGGAGAAGCTCAGCGCCATGCGGGGCGCCGGGCTCATCGGGGAGAAGAGCCGCATCCTCTATGTGGACGACGGCAGCAAGGACAAGACCTGGGAGCTCATCTCCCGGTTCAACGGGGAGAACCCCTGGGTGGAGGGGGTAAAGCTCAGCCACAACCGGGGCCACCAGAACGCCCTGCTCTGCGGGCTGATGAGCGCCATGCCCCGGTGCGACGCCGCCGTTAGCATGGACGCGGACCTGCAGGACGACATCGACGCCCTGGACCAGTTTATCCAAAAGTTCCGGGAGGGCTGCGACGTGGTCTACGGGGTGCGGAACAAGCGGGACACGGACACCTGGTTTAAGCGCACCACCGCCGAGGGCTTTTACAAGGTGATGAAAGCCCTGGGGGTGGACGTGGTCTTCAACCACGCGGACTACCGGCTCATGAGCCGGCGGGCCCTGGAGGGCCTCTCCGAGTACCGGGAGGTAAACCTGTTTTTACGGGGCATTGTGCCCCTGATCGGCTACAGGAGCGACTACGTCTACTACGACCGGCACGAGCGCTTTGCCGGGGAGAGCAAGTACCCCTTAAAGAAGATGATCTCCTTTGCCCTGGACGGCATCACCAGCTTCAGCGTAAAGCCCCTAAAGCTCATCTCCTCTTTGGGGATCCTGATCTCCGTGCTCAGCGTGTTCGGCCTGCTCTACGCCCTGATCTCCTACTTTGCCGGGTGGGCGGTCTCCGGCTGGCCGGCCATTGTGTGCTCGCTCTGGCTTTTGGGAGGGCTGCAAATGCTCTGCCTGGGCGTGGTGGGCGGCTATATCGGCAAGATCTACAGCGAGGTAAAGGCCCGGCCCCGCTTCCGGGTGGAAAGCTACCTGGAGAACAAGGGAAAGTAAAAACAGCACAGCCCCGGCCCGGAAGGACACCTTCCGGGCCGTTTTTTTGCGCCCCGGACAGTCCGGGCGCATAAGGAAGGCCCCGGGGTCCACACTAAGGAGAAAAGACAAAGGGGGAATTCCTTTTGAAAGCTGTTTCCAAGGAGGAGTACGCCCGCCGGGTGGAGGCGGCCTCCCCGCCTTCGCCCCTTTGGCGGGACTGCCTGCTCGCCTTCCTCTCCGGCGGGGCCATCTGCGCTTTGGGACAGGCCCTGTGCAACCTGTACCAGGCCCTGGGCAGCCCCTTGCCCCAGGCCCGGGCGGGGGTATCCTTGTCCCTGATCTTCCTCTCGGCCTTGCTGACGGCCCTGGGCCTTTACGACAAGCTGGCCAAACACGCCGGGGCCGGTACCCTGGTGCCCATCACCGGCTTTGCCAACTCCATGGTCTCCCCGGCCCTGGAGTTTAAAAGCGAGGGGTTTGTCACCGGCCTGGGGGCAAAGATGTTCACTGTGGCGGGGCCGGTGCTGGTGTTCGGGGTCGCCGCCTCGGTGGCCTACGGGCTCCTTCTCTTTGGCATCTCCCTGCTCCGGGGAGGGGCGCTGTGAGGCCCCTGGGGGAGGGGGTGCTGGAGTTCCAGCGGCCGCCTTCCATCCTCTCCCGGGCGGCAGTGGGCGGCAAGCGGGAGGCCGAAGGGTCCCTGGGCGGGGATTTCCACCAAACCTTCCTGGACACCACCCTGGGGGAGGACAGCTGGGAAAAGGCCGAGGCCCAGCTCCAAAAAGAGGCCGTGTCCCTGGCCCTGGGCAAGGGAAACACCGCCCCGGGTCAGGTGGGCTTCCTCTTTGCCGGGGACCTTTTAAACCAGTGCATCTCCTCCACCTTTGGGCTGATGGATTTCCAGATCCCCTTTTTGGGCCAATACGGGGCCTGCTCCACCATGGCCCAGGCCCTGCTTTTGGCGGCGGTGATGGTGGACAGCGGCGGGGCGGACCGGGCCCTGGCGGTGACCAGCTCCCACTTCTGCGCGGCGGAGCGCCAGTTCCGCCTCCCCCTGGAGTACGGGGGGCAGCGCTCCCCCACAGCCCAGTGGACCGCCACCGCCGCCGGCTGCGCCCTGGTGGGGCTTGGCGGGCAGGTACAGATCCGCCGGGGCCTGACGGGGCGGATCCAGGACCTGGGCGTCAAAGACCCGGCCAACATGGGGGCCGCCATGGCCCCTGCCGCCGCGGACAGCATTCTCCGGTTCCTCCAGAGCACCGGGACCCGGCCCGGGGACTACGACGGCATCTTCACCGGGGACCTGGGGCTGGTGGGTTCCCGGCTGCTCTGCCAGTGCCTGGAGGACAACGGAGTGGACCTGGGGCCAGTCCACCAGGACTGCGGCCTGCTCCTCTACGACCGGGAGCGCCAAGACGTCCACGCGGGGGGCTCCGGGTGCGGGTGCTCCGCCTCGGTGCTCTGCGGCCACCTGCTGGGCCGCATGGAGCGCGGGGAGCTCCGGCGGATCCTCTTCTGCGCCACCGGGGCCCTGATGTCCCCCACCTCCCAGCAGCAGGGGCAGTCCATCCCCGGGGTCTGCCACATTGTGGAGCTCGCCCTGGGCTGACAGGAAAAGGCGCGCCCGGGAGTGTTTCCCAGGCGCGCCTTAAAAGATGCGGCCGATTCTAGGGGGAGGTCACACGAAGCGCTCCAGAGGGGAGATGTCCACGCCCTGCTGGCAGCCCCGCAAAAATGCCAACAGCTTGCCTGCGATGACCCGGTTCCCGCCGGGAGCGTCGCTCTCAAAATTGATGGGCAGAATGGGGTCGTGGACGGACAGCCGCAGCAGGAACCAGCCCTCCCCCTCCCCTTTGGGGAAGGAGACCCGGATGCCCTCCCGGTTGTCCGGGGCGATGTCCCAGCCCTGTTCCCCGGCGTACTGTTCCAGGGCGGCGATGAGGGCCTCGCCCCGGGCCCGGAAGTCCTCCTCGGTGATGGGCAGGCGCACCTCGGCGGCCTCGGCCGGCTCCCGCAGAGGGGCCAGCAGGTCGTTTAAGTCCCTGCCCTCCCTGCGCAAGGAGGCCATCTTGATGAGGATCTTCGTCACCAGGTAGGCGCCGTCGTCCAAAAAGCGGTTTTCCCGCATGGCGGCGTGGCCGCTGGTCTCAATGGCCAGGGGGCAGTCCACCCCCTGGGCGTTTAGGCGCAGGGCCTCGTTGATGACGTTCTTATACCCCCGCTTAAACCGGGGGTGAACGCCTTTCAGGGTCTTTTCCAGATACTCCTTGAGGCCGTCGGAGGTGATGGAATCGGTGACCACCGTGCCCCCGGGGCTGTTCTCCAGGGCGATGGCGGAGGCCAGGGCCACCAGCCGGTTGCGGCTGATCTCCTCCCCCAGGCTGTCCACGGCGGCGCCCCGGTCCACGTCGGTGTCGAAGATCACCCCCAGGTCGGCCTTGTGGGCCTTCACCGCCTGGCAGATGGCGGCCATGGCCTCGGGGTTTTCCGGGTTGGGGATGTGGTGGGGGAACATGCCGTCGGGCTCTAAAAACTGGCTGCCGGACACGTCGGCGCCCAGGGGCTCCAGCACGTCCGAAGCGTAAAATCCCCCCGCACCGTTGCCCGCGTCCACCACGATGTGCAGGCCGGAAAGAGGGTGCTCGTAGTCCGCGGCGCCGACTTCCTCTTGGATCAGCCGGCGCAGCCGGGCGGCGTAGTCCTTCATATAGCCGCAGAGCTCCACCGAGCCGGGGGCCTCTTGGGCCGGGAGGGCCCCCTCCTGGGCCAGGGAGAGGATCTCCTCAATGTCCGGGGCGTCCAGGCCCCCCTGAGGGGTGAAAAACTTGAGCCCGTTGCGGTGGTAGGGGTGGTGGCTGGCCGTGATCTGCACCGAGCAGTCGCAGGGCAGGTCCACTGTGGCCCAGAACATGGAGGGGGTGGAGGCCAGGCCGCAGTCCAGGGTGTGTACCCCGTACCGCACAAACACCCGCTCCAGGGCGGCGCTGATCCGCCCCGCGGAGATGCGGGAGTCGTGGCCCACGGCCACCCGCAGCCCTGCCGGGCCCCTGCCCAGGCGGCGCTGGGCCCACACCAGAAAGGCCCCGGCAATGGCCTCAACCACCTCGTCGGTCAGGTTCACCGGTTCGCCGGGAACGCCTTCCACCGCCACGCCCCGGATGTCCGTGCCGCTTTTCAGTTTGCTGTATTCCATGGGGTAAAATCCTCCTTTTCCGAAATCGCGCCTCCGGCCGCAGCCTGGCCGGAGGCTCTTTCCTGCCTGTATCTTACCAGAAAACCCGGCGGGATTCAATCTCCCCCCGGCAATTTCCCACCCCCCTCGGTTGCGCCCCCGGGAAAAGTGTGGTATGATACCCTCAGGAAATCCCGGGGAAAGGATGAAGCTTCATGCTCACAGAAAAGAAAAAGGAATTTATCGAGTTCATGCTGGACTCCCAGGTGCTGCGCTTTGGCCACTTCGTCACCAAGAGCGGCCGGAACACCCAGTATTTCGTCAACACCGGCAACTACAAGACCGGCGCCCAGCTCTCCCGGCTGGGAAGCTACTACGCCGCCCTGGTAAAGGACACCGTGGGCGGGGAGTTCGAGGCCATGTTCGGCCCGGCCTACAAGGGCATCCCCCTGGCGTCCGCCTGCTCCATCGCACTGTATAACGACTACGGCATCGACAAGCCCTACTTTTTCAACCGCAAAGAGGTGAAGGACCACGGGGAGGGCGGCGGCACCGTGGGCTACGCCCCCAAGGACGGGGACCGCGTCCTCATCATTGAGGACGTGATCACCGCCGGCACCGCCGTGCGGGAGACCATGCCCATCCTAAAGGCCTGCGCCGATGTGAAAGTGCCCCATATGTTCATCAGCGTGGACCGGTGCGAAGTGGGCCACACCCCCGGCAAGACCGCCATCATGGAGGAGGAAGAGGAGTTCGGTGTGAAGGTCCACCCCATCGTCACCGTGGTGGACATCCACGAATACCTGAAGAGCCACGGCACCGACCCGGAGCTCCTGAAAGCCATGGAGGGCTACATGGAGCAGTACTGCGTGCTGTAACCGCAAAATGAAACAGAAAGGCCCCCGGCGCCAGCCGGAGGCCTTTTTCTTTTCTAGGAGGAGGCGCCGTAGTACTCTTTCACCAGCTCCCCCTCCCCGTCGGGGAAGCCCTCTCCGTCCCACAAGAGAACAAGCTGGGGAGGATCGTCTTCATCCTTCCCCCAAACAAAAAGCCAGTACAGCTCCCCCTCATAGGCCATGGGGAGCCGGTAGCAGACAGAGTCCAGGCCGCTGCCCTCCGACTTCCGGTGGACGAAGCGGCCGTAGCTTTCGGCAGGGGCGTTTTCCTTCAGCAGGGCCAGCACGTCCTCCTCCTGGATGACCCAGTCCGGCACTGCAGGGGGGTGGAGGCGCTGCCACAGAAGCGTCCCTCCCACCGAGAGGGCCGCGGTGACCGCCACCGCGAGGGCCACGGCGATAACCAGGGGTTTTTTTGAGTTTCTCTCCTCCATCTGCCGGCACCTCCTTGCAGGCTGGGCGGCTGTTACCGGTAGGTTTTCAGCACTTCGTTCCGGGTCCCGTCCAGCAGGGCCACGCTCCCCTGGCGGACGGACAGCCAGCACAGTTCCCCCTCTATTTTCATGGGCAGGAGGGGGGAGATGATCCCGCTGCCCTCCAGCAGGGGGGGGAACTCCAGACACGCGGACTCCGGGGCGTTTTCCTCCACCAGCCCCAGCACCTCTTCCTCGGTGATGAACCGCCCCACCGTGGGCTCCGGCGCGGGGCGCAGGAGGAGATAGGCCGCAGCCGCGGTTACGGCCGCCCCGGCGGCCACCTGTTGCCAAGGGAGCTTCTTTCGAGCCATTGGGTCTTCCCCCTCTCCCCGGGGGATAGAAAATCCCCCCTGTGTCTCTGAGAAAAGCGTAGCACATTTCCACAAAAAAAACAAGGGGGGTAGGATATTTTTTAAGGCAGGAGCCGGAACCTCACCGGGCGCTGTGGCGGGAACCGGCGGGCTTTTTCTTTTTCCACAGCTTTTTGGGGTACACCGGGCTCTGCCGGTTGGCGATCACATGGTCCACCAGGTGGGTCAGGGCCAGCATCAGGGCAATGGAGAACAGCAGCATGGGCGCCAGGGCAATGAGCATGGGCAGGGTCAGGGCGGAAAGGGCGAAGAAGTCGCTCAAAAACAGGGAGGCTCCCACGAAGGCTGCCAGCAGCACCCCGAACAGAGCGCCCCGCAGGCCGTTGAAGGGGGCACTCACCTTGAACAGCATGATGAAGCCTGTCAGGCTGGTGAGGATCACCGCCAGGGTGGACATGTCCGCGTGGGAGAGGCCCAAGGGCTCGGAGAGGGCGCACAGCAGCACAATGTTCATAGCCATGGTCAGGGCGGCGGGGATGCTCTGCCGGATGACGTTTAAGATAAACGTCCCCCGCAGCCGGTCCCTGTTGGGCTCCAGGGCCAGGATGAAGGAGGGGGTGCCGATGGTCAGGGTGGAGATCAGGGTCTGCTGCACCGGCTGGAAGGGATAGCTGTAGTTGATGAAGATGAACAGCACGGCGATCAGCGCCGAGAAGATGGTCTTGGAGAGGAACAGGGTGCTAGAGCGCTGGAGGTTGTTGATGGACCGCCGCCCCTCCTGGACCACCACGGGCATGGAGGCGAAGTTGGAATCCAGCAGCACCAGGCTGGAGACGGTGCGGGCCGCGTCGCTGCCCGAAGCCATGGCGATGGAGCAGTCGGCCTCCTTCAGGGCCAGCACGTCGTTGACGCCGTCGCCGGTCATGGCCACGGTGCGGCCCTGGGCCTTCAGGGCCTTCACCAGGGCCAGCTTCTGCTGGGGGGTCACCCGGCCGAACACCGCGTATTCCCCTGCCGCCCGGCGGATGTCCTCCTCCGTCTTCAGGGTGGTGGCGTCCACATACTTGTCCGCGCCCTCCAGGCCCGCCTTCCGGGCGATATTGGCCACGGTGACGGCGTTGTCCCCGGAGATCACCTTCAGGTCCACCCCCTGGTCGGCAAAGTACCGCAGGGTGCGGGGGGCCTCCCGGCGGATCTTGTCGCTGAGGAGCACCAGGCCCATGGGCTCCAGGCTGCCGGGAAGCTCCTGGCCGGAAAAGTCTTCCGGGCTGCGGACCAGCAGCAGCACCCGCTGCCCCTGCCGGGAGTACCCCTCCACCTGGTCTTTGATCTGGGAAAAGCCCTCCCCCAGGATGAACTCCCCGGCGCCCGTCACATAGGCCCCCCGGCCCGGGAAGAAGGCGCCGCTCCACTTCCGGGCGGAGGAGAAGGGCACCAGGGTGGAGGGCTGCCAGGGGCTCTTCTCGGGGAAGCGCTCCTCAATGGCCAGGGAGGTGGGGTTGTCGTCCTGCAGGCAGGACACCAGGGCGCCCAGGGCAGCTCCCATGGCCTCTTGGGTCACGTCCCCAAAGGGGACCAGCTCGTCCACCTGCATGGAGCCCTCGGTGATGGTGCCGGTCTTATCCAGGCACAGGGTATCCACCCGGGCCAGGGTCTCCACACAGTACAGGTCCCGCACCAAGGTCTTCCGGGCGGAGAGCTTCACCACGCTGACGGCAAAGCACACGCTCACCAGAAGCACCAGGCCCTCGGGGATCATGCCCACCATGGCGGCGGCGGTGCTCACCACAGAGTTTTGCAGGGTGTCCTCCAAGACGAAAAACTGCTTCCAGAACAGCAGGGCCCCAATGGGCAGAATGCCAAAGCCCACGATTTTCACAATCCCGTCGATGGAGTCCATAATCTCCGAGTTGCGCTGCTTGATGTACTTGGCGTCCCCGGCGATCTTCTGGGCGTAGTTGTCCGACCCCACGTGCTCCACCTGGGCGCAGGCGTTGCCGCTGACCACAAAGCTGCCGGAGAGAAGGCTGTCCCCCACCCGCTTTAAGATGGGGTCCGACTCCCCGGTGATGAGGGACTCGTTTACCTCGCACTCCCCGGCGGCCACCACGCTGTCGGCGCAGATCTGGTTGCCGGCGGAAAGGGCCAAAACGTCGTCTAAGACCACCTGCTCCACAGGGATCTCCCGCCGCTCCCCCTCCCGCAGCACCACCGCTTTGGGGGCGGAGACAATGGAGAGCTTGTCCAGGGTGCGCTTGGCCCGGATGCTCTGGAAGGAGCCGATGAAGATATTGGCGAAAATGACCCCTAAAAACACCGCGCTGCGGAAGGAGCCCACCAAGATCACGGCGGCGGCCAGGGCGAAGTTCAAAATGTTGAAAAAGGTGAGCACGTTCTCCCGGATGATCTGCCCTTCGCTTTTGGTCTTGATGCCGCCGGAACCGTTGTGCAGGCCCTGGCGGACCCGCTGGAGCACCTGCTCCTGGCTCAGGCCCTTTTGGGGGTCGGGGTGGTAACGCTCCGCCGGGGCGCGCTTTCTGGGGGCCGGGGCGGGCTGGCTTTGTACTTTCCTAGAGGGCAAGGGATCTCCTCCTTTCGGGACGCTGCCCGTTTTACAGCGTGTTAAAATCCCATGGATATTTTGAAAAAAACACGTTTTTTTGCAGAAACCGTTCCCCCTCAGTATACACCATAGGCCCTTTCTTTCCAAGCGCCCCAGGGGGAGTTTTCCATAAAATTTCCGCTTTTCCACAATTTCCGGGGAGTCCCCTTCCCATCCCTGCCCAATTATAGCCAAAATACAGCGTCAAAAAGCTGGAAAATCCTGAAAAAACCAGGTTTTTCGCGGGTTTCACGGATTTGACAGGAGCGCGGGAAAAGATTATAATGCACATGACAAGCTGATTGTATACTATTTTTAGGTAAAAGAGGAAAGGATGTTTCTACAGATGGCTGGAAAAAAAGCAGCGGAATTTATGATCGTCAACCGCAGAAGCCGCAAGGCTCTGCAGGCCACGGGCCTGGACAACGGCCTCGTGGTGGAACAGGCCGAACCCGTTAAGAGCGACGCCCAGCTCTGGACCGCCGTGGAAACCGGCGAGAACGTCAAGCTGTTCAACAAGGCCTCCGGCAAGGTGCTGGACGTGATGAAGAACGGCACCGCCAACGGCACCTGGGCCCAGACCTGGGAGGACGTGGACGGCGAGAGCCAGCTGTGGAAGCTGGTGACCGTGAGCTCCACCTATAAGAAGATCATCAACGTCATGTCCGGCAAGGCCCTGGACATTGTGGACATGAGCGACGAAGACGGCGCTCCCGCCCAGATCTGGGAGGATGTGGACGGCGAGGGCTAGGAGTTGAAGCTGGTTTCCGCCGCCGCCAAGACCTCCACCCGGACCGTGCGCAAGCCCGCCTCCAAGAAGGCCCCCAAGGCCGAGGAGAAGGCCCCTGCCCAGGAGGAAAAGCCCGCCCCCAAGCGCGCCCCCCGAAAGGCCGCGGAGAAGAAGGCTGCCCCTGAGGCCGCCCTCAAGGCGGAGCCCGCCAAGACCCTGAAAAAGCAGGAGGAAGCCCCCAAGGCTTTGAAAAAGCAGGAAGAGGCTCCCAAGGCCCTGACCGAGACCCCAAAAAAGGCCCCTGCCAAGAGCAAGGCGAAAAAGTAAGTGAAAAAGGCGCGTCACCGCGCCTTTTTTCTTTTACCCCGGCGCCCTTTGGGACCACCCCCCGGGATTTTTCCAAAAAGGGGGCAAATCCCCGTTTACAAAGGGGGCAAAAACAGGTATCATGATAGTTAGAAAAGATTTCTCTCCGAAAGGCGGTTTCAGCATGGCAGACATAGTATCCATGGGCGAGCTTTTGATCGACTTTACACCTGTGGGCACCACAGAGGACGGCAGGCTGCTCTTTGCCCGCAACCCCGGCGGCGCCCCCGCCAACGTGGCGGTGCAGGCCAAGCGGGCCGGCGTCTCCGCCGGGTTTTTAGGCCGCGTGGGCCAGGATATGTTTGGAAACTTCCTGGTTTCCACCCTGCGGGACTGCGGCGTGGAAATCCAGGGCCTCTCCCAGGACCCGGACTACGCCACCACCCTGGCCTTCGTGCAGCTCAACGACCAGGGGGACCGGGATTTCAGCTTTTACCGAAACCCTGGCGCGGACACCCGCCTCTCCTTTGCGGACGTGGACCTTTCCCTCATCGACAGCTGCAAGCTGCTGTGCTTTGGCTCTCTGCTGATGACGGCGGAGCCCTCCCGCTCGGCGGTGGAACAGCTGGTGGACTACGCCCGGAAACAGGGGAAGATCACCGCCTATGACCCTAACTGGCGTCCCCCCCTGTGGAAGGGCCGGGAGGAGGAGGGCGTGCGCCGCATGCAGAGCCTCATCCCCAAGGCGGACATCATGAAGGTCTCCGACGAGGAGCTGAGCCTGCTCACCGGCAAGGACCGGGTGGAGCAGGGGGCTTGGGCCCTGCTGGAACAGGGAGTCTCCCTGGTGGTGGTGACCATGGGCCCCAAGGGCTGCCGGGCCTACACCCCGGGCAACACCCTGGAAAAGCCCACCTACGACACCCAGGTGAAGGACACCACCGGCTCCGGCGACAGCTTCTTTGGGGCGCTGCTTGCCAAGATTGTCCTCTCGGGCAAGCGGCCCGCCCAGCTCTCCCAGGAGGAGCTGGCGGACTTTGTGGACTTTGCCAACGCCGCCGGCGCTGTGTGCGCCACCAAGACCGGCGCCATCCCCGCCCTTCCCGAAACGGCTGCCATTGAGGCCTGCCGCAAAACCATCCCCCTTCTCCACTAATCGCCCGGCAGGTGGCCCCGCTGGACGAGTCGCGGCGCGTGGCCGCGCGGGACAAGTCGCGGGCCGTGGCCGGCCGGGACTAGTCGCGCCATCGCTCGTTCCACTCGCTCTCTACAGTGGGTGGTTAAAGCGGTGGCGCGGGGGTTGCACCCCTGGCACGACGCGCCGGTCTCGCCTGCCGGCTCGGTCGGTGCTGGACGGTGCCCACCGGGCACCAGCACCGCTCGTTTCGCTCGCTCTCTACAGTGGGTGGTCAGCGCTGCGGCGCGGTTTTTATTTTTCTGTAAAACGCTAGTTTCCTACTCGCCGCAAGTTTGCGGAGGACGACCCCGCCCTTGCCAAAGGCAAGAAGGCGGCTTGTCCTGTGCGGTCACGCACCCGCCAAGGCTTTTTTCAAGGGGGCGTTGCCCCCTTGGACCCCCTGAGGGGAAAATTCCCCCCAAGCCCCCCTTTAGGGGGAAGTATCCCCCCATACCCCCTCAAAGGGCAAGAGCAAGAGCAAGGGCAGGCAAGTTACCAACCGCGAACGCGAGCTTGCGACTTGCGCAGGCGCGGCGCTAAGCCGCCGCCCCGCAGCGCGAATTGTCCAGCGGGGTCACCCGCCGCGAACGCGAGGGTACTACTCACACAGCCCGAGCGCCAGCGAGCGGCCCCAAGCGCGGCTTGTCCTGTGCGGCCACGCACCGGGCCGTGCCCGGCCGGGACGAGTCGCGTAATCGCTCGTTCCCCTCGCTCTCTACTGCGATTGGATAAAGCGGTGGCGCGGCTTTTGCTTTTTCTGTAAAACGCTAGTTTCCTACTCGCCGTAAGTTTGCGTAGGACGACCCCGCCCTTGCCGAAGGCGCGTGGCCGCGCGGGACGAGTCGCGTAGTCGCTCGCTGCGCTCCGCTCTCTACAGTGGGTGGTCAGCGCTGCGGCGCGGTTTTTGTTTTTCTGTAAAACGCTAGTTTCCTACTCTCCAGAAGTTTGTGTAGGACAATCCCGCCCTTGCCGAAGGCGCGTGGCCGCGCGGGACTAGTCGCGTAATCGCTCGCTGCGCTCCGCTCTCTACAGTGGGTGGTCAGCGCTGCGGCGCGGTTTTTGTTTTTCTGTAAAACGCTAGTTTCCTACTCGCCGCAAGTTTGCGGAGGACGACCCCGCCCTTGCCAAAGGCAAGAAGGCGGCTTGTCCAGCGGGGTCACCCGCCGCGGGCGCGCTTTTTTAGGAAAGGGTGGAAAGATAGGAGGCGATTTGGCGGAAGGCTTGGGCGGCGGCGCCCTGGTCGTCGGGGGTGGATTCCACCAGGACGGCGACGCAGTACCGGGGCCCGGTCTCCCCGCTGACAAAGCCGCAGTACCAGAAGTGAAGCAGCTCCTCCTCCCCCTGGAATGCGCCGGTCTGGGCCGTGCCCGTCTTGATCCCCACCAAACTCCCCTCCGGCCGCCCGGGGCTGCCCGTGCCTTGGCTGGCCGCGGAAAACAGCATGTCCCGCAGGGTGTTGGCGGTCTCCACGGTCATCGCCTGTTCCTTGCGCTGGTTCAGGGGGACTTGGGGCGTCAGCTCCCGACCCTCGTCCACCAGGCCCAGGATGAGGGAGGGAGAGGTGTAGGTCCCGCCGGAGGCAATGGCGTTGACCACGGCGCAGAGCTGCAGGGGGGTGGCGGTGAGCTCCCCTTGGCCAAAGGAGAAGTTCGCCAGGGCCCGGGGGCTGGAGAGGGTCTCCAAGGTGGGCAGCGTCCCGGCGCTAGCCCAAAGGCCCCGCCCAAACTCCTGGGCCTGGCCGAATCCCAGGCTGCGGGCCATGGAGAGAAGCTTCTCCCCGCCCAAAAGCCGGGCCGCGTGGATAAAATAGCAGTTGCAGGACCGCTCCAGGGCCTCTTGCAGGCCCACCTCCCCGTGGGGCTTCCCGTCGATGCAGTGAAAGGCCATTCCCGCCACGTCCACGGCCCCTTCGCACCGGTAGGTCAGGTCCCCCATCCCCTCCTCCAGCAGGACGGCGGCCGCCACCAGCTTGAACACCGAGCCCGGGGCGTAGGCGGAGAATCCCCGGTTGACCAGAGGGGAGTCCTCCTCCTGGGAGGCCTTTCCCAGCTCCAGGGGGGAAAAATCCGGCACGCTTGCCAGGGCCAGGATCTGGCAGCTGGGCACCTGGGTCACCACCACCACCCCCTTGCCCAAACGCTGGGCGGCCTCCTCCGCCGCCTGCTGGATCCCCCGGTCCAGGGTGAGGGCCACCCCGCCGCCGGCGTTTTCCAAGGTGTTTTTCACCTGGCGCTCCATACCGGCGATGACCCGGCCCACCGCGTCCACCTGGTAAGTGACGCTGATCTCCCCGCCGTACCGGGCCAGGGCGTCGTCCATGGCCAGCTCCACCCCGGAGGCTCCCCGGCCCTGGCTGTCCAGGTAACCGATGACATGGGGCGCCAGCTGGTCCTCCCCGTACCGGCGGGGGACCTCGAACAGGTCGATGCGGGGATCTTCCACCGGGGAATCCAGAACGAGCTGGAAGGGCTTGCCGTTCTCCAAGGCCAGGGCAAGCCTCTCCCGATACCGGCCCCCGGTGGCCTTTTCCAGGGCGCCAATGGCCTCGATGGTGGGGGCCACCGCCGCCACCAGCTCTGTCTCCCCGCCCACCAGGGGGGAGAGCTCCCGGTCGTAGATGGTGCCCCGGGCACTGGCCACATCCAGGCGGTACAGGCCCTGGTTTCCCGCCGCCGCCACATACTCCTGCCGGTTCCCCGCCCGGAGGATGGACGCGCAAGCCGCCCCCAGCAGCGCCAGGAGCAGAAAGAACAGGACATACGCTTTCTTCTTCAAGTTGCCGCCCCCTTTCCCCTTCAGTATGGGCGCCGGGGGGCTTTTTCATGCGCCCAGAAAATTCCATCTCCCAGAGGAATGAACCTTTCCCTTTGGGAAACACTGAAACCAGCGCTTATGAAAAAGGGGGAGACAGCTTTGGGCCAAAAGGGGAAATACGCCCTTACAGGGGCGCTGGCAGGCCTTGCAAACGGCCTGTTCGGCTCAGGGGGCGGGCTGTTCCTGGTGCCCTTGCTCACCCGGTGGGCAAAGCTCCCCCAGCGGAAGTCCTTTGCCACTTCGGTGGCGGTGGTGCTGCCCCTCTCCCTGCTCTCTGCGGGGGTCTATTGGTGGAAAGGGGGGCTGGACCTGGCGGGGGCCTGGCCCTACCTGCTGGGCGGGGCGGCGGGAGGGTTCCTCTCGGGGAAGGTGTTCCGCAAGGTCCCCTTAGTGTGGCTGCGCCGGGCCTTTGGGCTTTTGATCCTTTACGGGGGCGCCCGGGCGGCGCTGGGGCTGTGAGCTGGCTGGCTGCCGCCCTGGCGGGGGCCGCCGCCGGGGTGCTCTCGGGCTTTGGGGTGGGGGGAGGCACCCTGCTGCTGCTGTGGCTCACCCAGGTTCAGGGGATGGGGCAGCTCCAGGCAGGGGGCGTAAATCTCCTGTACTTTGGAAGCTGCGCCCTGCCCGCCCTCTGGGGGCACTTTCGCAACGGCCTGGTGGAGAAAAAGGCCCTTGTCTGGTGCGTCCTCCTGGGTGCGCCTGCCTGCGCTCTGGGAGCCCTTCTGGCGGCCCGCCTGGACACCTCCCTCCTGCGCAGAATCTTTGGGATATTCCTCTTGGGGGTGGGCCTGCGGGAGCTGTTTTGCAAGGGGGAAGACTCCTCGGCGCATAAACCGGGCACCCAAAGGCAACACTAGCCCCGAGGCTCTACCCGGCGGGCTCGCCGGGAAATCCACAAAAAAGGGGTAATATCCATGAAGCTTTTAGACCGCATCGCCCTGCTCCTGACGGTGATCGGGGGCGTCAACTGGGGCCTGGTGGGCATTTTCCGGTTTGACCTGGTGGCCTGGCTCTGCGGCGGGCAGGGGGCCCTGATCGCCCGCATCGTCTACACCCTGGTGGGCATCTCCGCCCTGTGGAGCGCCACCCTGCTGTTCCGCAGCGAAAGGGAATAGCACGTCAAAAAAGCGCTGTCGCAAACCGCGGCAGCGCTTTTTTCTTCCTGGGGAAATTTTCTCTCCCCCCCTCCGGCAGGCCCTTCTGGAGCCGGGTTCCAAAGGAACTCACACCGGGCGCTCCAGCTGGCAGTCGCAGGGTTCCTTTTCCACGTGGAAGGCCTGGTACTCCCGGGCCTCCACGCAGCCCACCGACCGGTAAAAGGCCTGGCTCTCCACCGAGGAGTGGGCGGAGATGTACAGGGCCCCGGCCCCCAGCCGGCGGGCATCTTCCTCCGCCAGCTGGAACAGCCTCCGGCCCAGGCCCTGGCCCCGGGCGTCGGCGGAGACATGGAGGCTGCTCAAGTCGGCGTACTGGCCCCTAGAGCCAATGCGCTCCCCTTCCACCGAGGCAAAGCCTTTGAGCTTCCCGTCCAGAAAAGCCCCCCACACCCGGCCCCCGGTGGCCAGGGTCAGCCGGAGAAGGGCGCACAGCTCCCGGTAGTCCCCGTCGCTCCACCGCTCGGTGAAGGGGACGTCTTTGACAACCCACCGGCCCTGGACCTTCCGCCAGCACTGCTCCACCACCTGGAACCGGTCGAAATAGCGGAACAGCTCCGGGGCGAGTTCCTCCGGCTTTAAGGGGCGAAACTCCCGGCGGGCCACTTTCTTGGAGAGATACAGCACCAGGTCGTCGTCGGCGGCGCAGGGGCCGTAGGGCTCCTGGAGGCGGTCCCGATACCACACCCCGGAGCCGTCGGGCACATAGCCCCTTTTGCCGTAGAGCCGCTGGGCCGCCCCGTACCCGGCGTGAAGGCCCACCCCCAGGCAGATCCTATCCCCGGACTGGGCGGTCAAATCCTCGGCAGCCTGCAAGATCTTGTTCCCCACGCCCCGGCGCTGGTATTTTTCCAGCACATTGAAATCGCAGACTTCCGGACAGCCCTTGCCGGCAAAGGGGCCCGCAGACGCCTGGGGCAACAGGGTGGCGTACCCGGCGGGCTCTCCCCGCCAGGCGGCTATCAGCACCTTCCGCCTGCCCTGGCCCTGCTCTTCCCAGTACCTCTCAAACAGGGAGAGGGGCTTGTCCCACCCCTGCTCGGCAAATCTCCGGAAAAGGGCGGCGCAATCCTCCGCCTCCATAGGCCGGACGGTCACATTTTCATCTTGGTAGTAATACATACATGAGCATCTCCTCTCCCTGCCCCGCAACGGGTGACCCCGCAGGACGAGCCGCCTTCTTGCCTTTGGCAAGGGCGGGTGCGTGGCCGCACAGGACAAGCCGCCTTCTTGCCTTTGGCAAGGGCGGGGGCGTCCTACGCAAACTTACGGCGAATAGGAAACTAGCGTTTTAGGGAAAAGCAAAAACCGCGCCACCGCTTTATCCAATCGCAGTAGAGAGCGAGTGGAACGAGCGACGGCGCGACCCGTCCCGGCCGGCCACGGCCCGGTGCGTGGCCGCACAGGACGGTTCGCGCTCCAGACCGCTCGCTTGCGCTCGGGCTGTGTAGGTCGCAAGCGCACGTTCGCGGCGGGTAGGAAACCAGCGTTTTACGGGAAAAGCAACAATCGCGCCACTGCGCCTTCCAATCGCAGTAGAGAGCGAGTGGAACGAGCGACAACGCGTCATGCCCGGGGCGCAGCCCCCGAGGCGGTCATGGCCGGGTCTGGCCGTAATAGGCGTTGGCTCCGTGTTTGCGCAGGTAGTGCCTGTCCAAAAGTTCCTGCTGCATAGGGGGCAGGGAGGGGTCCATAAGGAGGGCGTGCCAGGCCATAAAGGCCACCTCTTCCAGGACCACGGCGTTGTGGACGGCGTTTTGGGCGTCGGCCCCCCAGGTGAAGGGGCCGTGGCTGTGGACCAGCACCCCGGGGATGTCGCCGGGGTCTTTGCCCTGAAAGGCCTCCACAATGACCTTGCCCGTCTCCAGCTCGTACTCCCCGGCGATCTCCTCCGGGGTCATCTTCCGGGTGCAGGGGATCTCCCCGTACAAGTAGTCCCCGTGGGTGGTGCCCAGGGCGGGCACGCCCCGGCCCGCCTGGGCGAAAATGGTGGCCCACCGGCTGTGGGTGTGCACCACCCCGCCGATGGTCTCAAAGCTGCGGTACAGCTGGCAGTGGGTAGCGGTGTCGGAGGAAGGGTTCCACCTGCCCTCTACCTTTTTGCCGGTCCGGATGTCCACCAGCACCATGTCCCCGGCAGAGAGCTTTTCGTACTCCACGCCGCTGGGCTTGATGGCCATGAGCCCCGACTCCCGGTCTACGGCGCTGACGTTCCCCCAGGTAAAGGTCACCAGGCGGTGTTCCGGCAGCAGCATATTGGCTTTGTAGACTTGTTCCTTTAAAGCTTCCAGCATGATCTATGTCCCCCTTTGGAAACAGAGACCCTCCCCGCCGCCGGAGAGGGCCCCTGGTTTACACTTCCACGACGCCGTCGTAGATTTTTTCCGCCTTGCCGGTCATCAGGACCCGCTCGTCGGTGTAGTTGATCTTCAGCTCGCCGCCCTTGAGGATCACCCGGATGTCCCGGCCCTTCTGGCAGTAGCCGTTTAAGGTGGCGGCCACCACCGCAGCGCAGGTGCCCGTGCCGCAGGCCATGGTCTCGCCGTTGCCCCGCTCCCAGATGCGGGCCTTCAAAGTGTGATCGTCGATGACCTCCACAAAGCCCACGTTCACCCTCTCCGGGAACATGGGGTCATACTCGAACTTGGGGCCCAGGTCCTCCAGGTCCAGCTTGTCCACCGAGGGGACAAACACCGTGCAGTGGGGGTTGCCCATAGAGCAGCAGGTGACCCGATACACGTTGCCCCCCACGGAGATGGGCTTGTCCACCACCTTGTCCCCCTCCAGGCGGACGGGGACCTTCTCCGGGGCAAGCTCCGCCTTGCCCATGTCCACAGACACCTTGGAGACCTTGCCGTTTTTGGTGATGGCCACACACTCCTTGACGCCGGACTTGGTATCGATGTGGAGGACGTACCGGCCCTCGCCCACCTTCTGGCCCTTGGCGATGCCGTTGTCGAACAGGTACTTGGCCACGCAGCGGATGCCGTTGCCGCACATGAGGCCCTCGCTGCCGTCCAGGTTAAACATGCGCATCTGGGCGTCGGCCTTGTCCGAGGGGCAGATGAGGATGACCCCGTCGCCGCCCACGCCGTTGTGCCGGTCGGAGAGGTAGATGGACAAAAACTCGGGAGAGGCCACCACGTTCTCCTTATCGAAGAGGCTGATGTAGATGTAGTCGTTGGAGCAGGCGGACATCTTTGTAAACTTCAGCTGCTGCTTCTGCTCCTTGAGGTTGTTGATGTCGATGATCTCCGTGTTCTCCGGGGTGTAGCGGCTCATCAAGGAGTCGGCCAGGGCGTTGGCGGTGTCGATGGCCGTCATGCAGGGGATGCCCAGAAGGCTTGCCTTACGGCGGATCTTCACGCTGTCCCGGGCAGGGTTACGGCCCTTGGCGGAGGTGGAGATGACGTAGTTTACCTTGCCGCTTTCCAAGAGGGTGATGGTGTTGACAGAGCTCTCGTGGATCTTGTCCACAATCTTCACCGAGAGGCCCACCTTGAAGAGCACCATGGCGGTGCCGGTGGTGGCGTAGAGCTCGAAACCCATTTTGGCAAACTTCTTGGCGATCTCGCCGATCTCGGGCTTGTCCTGGTCCCGGACGGTGATGAACACGCCGCCGCCCTTGCGCATCTTGTAGCCGGAGGCGATCAGGCCCTTGCACAGGGCCTCTTCCACGTTGTTGCCGATGCCCAGCACCTCGCCGGTGGACTTCATCTCCGGCCCCAGGTGGGTGTCCACGTCGGTGAGCTTCTCAAAGGAGAACACCGGCACCTTCACCGCCACATAGGGGGAGGGCTTGTAAAGCCCGGTGCCGTAGCCCAGATCCACCAGCTTGTAGCCCAGGCTCACCTTGGTGGCCAAATCGCACATGGGCACGCCGGTGACCTTGCTGATGTAGGGCACGGTGCGGGAGGCCCGGG
>CALWIE010000092.1 GCA_944380625.1 uncultured Clostridia bacterium | reverse complement strand
TCCATGCCCGGCATGATGGACACCATCCTGAACCTGGGCCTCAACGAGGAAGTCGTGGAGGTCATGGCCAAAAAGTCCGGCAACCCCCGCTGGGCCTACGACTGCTACCGGAGATTCATCCAGATGTACTCCGACATGGTCATGGAAGTGGGCAAGAAGTACTTTGAGGAGCTCATCGACGAGATGAAGGAGAAGCGCGGCGTCACCCAGGACACCGAGCTGACCGCCGACGACCTGAAGGAGCTGGCCGAGCAGTTTAAGGCCGAGTACAAGGAGAAGATCGGTTCCGATTTCCCCGCCGACCCCAAGGAGCAGCTCATGGGCGCCGTCAAGGCCGTGTTCCGTTCCTGGGACAACCCCCGCGCCAACGTCTACCGCATGATGAACGAGATCCCCTATTCCTGGGGCACCGCCGTCAACGTGCAGATGATGGCCTTCGGCAACATGGGCGATGACTGCGGCACCGGCGTGGCCTTCACCCGCAACCCCGCCACCGGCGAGAAGAAGCTGTTTGGCGAGTTCCTGACCAACGCCCAGGGCGAAGACGTGGTGGCCGGCATCCGCACCCCCATGCCCATCGACCAGATGGCTGAGAAGTTCCCCGAGGCCTTCAAGCAGTTCCAGGAAGTCTGCAACCTGCTGGAGAGCCACTATCACGATATGCAGGACATGGAGTTCACCGTGGAGAACGGCAAGCTCTACATGCTGCAGACCCGTAACGGCAAGCGCACCCCTCAGGCTGCCATCAAGATCGCCTGCGACCTGATCGACGAGGGCATGAAGTCTGAGGAAGAGGCCCTGCTGATGCTGGATCCCAAGCAGCTGGACGCTCTGCTCCATCCCCAGTTTGACGCTGAGGCCCTGAAGAAGGCCACTCCCGTGGCCTCCGCTCTGGCCGCCTCCCCCGGCGCCGCCTGCGGCAAGATCGTCTTTACCGCCGAGGACGCCGTGGAGCAGGGCAAGGCCGGCGAGAAGGTGGTCCTGGTCCGCCTGGAGACCTCTCCCGAGGACATCGAGGGCATGCAGTATGCCCAGGGCATCCTCACTGTGCGCGGCGGCATGACCAGCCACGCGGCCGTTGTGGCCCGGGGCATGGGCACCTGCTGCGTCTCCGGCTGCGGCGAGATCAAGATGGACGAGGCCAACAAGAAGTTCACCCTGGCCGGCCGCGAGTACCATGAGGGCGATTACATCTCCCTGGACGGCACCACCGGCAACATCTACGGCGAGGCCCTGCCCACCGTTCCCGCCTCCACCGAGGGCGGCTATTTCGGCCGCATCATGAAGCTGTCTGACAAGTACCGTCAGATGGAGGTCCGCACCAACGCCGACACCCCCCGGGACGCCAAGCAGGCTGTGGCCTTCGGCGCTCAGGGCATCGGCCTGTGCCGCACCGAGCACATGTTCTTCGATCCCGACCGTATCGCCGCCATCCGCGAGATGATCTGCTCCGACACCGTGGAGCAGCGCAAGGCTGCCCTTGCCAAGCTGGAGCCCATGCAGCAGGGCGACTTCGAGCAGCTGTATGAGGCCCTGGGCGGCCGCCACGTGAACATCCGCTTCCTGGATCCCCCGCTGCACGAGTTCGTCCCCACCGAGGAGAAGGACATCGAGCTGCTGGCCCAGACCCAGGGCAAGAGCGTGGAGGACATCAAGGCCATCATCGCTTCCCTGCACGAGTTCAACCCCATGATGGGCCACCGCGGCTGCCGTCTGGCTGTCACCTATCCCGAGATCGCCGAGATGCAGACCGAGGCCGTCATCAAGGCTGCCATCAACGTGCAGAAGGCTCATCCCGATTGGAACATCGTCCCCGAGATCATGATTCCCCTGGTGGGCGACGTCAAGGAGCTCAAGTTTGTCAAGAAGACCGTCACCGAGACCGCCGACAAGATCATCGCCGAGGCTGGCATCGACCTGAAGTACACGGTCGGCACCATGATCGAGATCCCCCGCGCCGCTATCACCGCCGACAAGATCGCGGAAGATGCCGAGTACTTCTCCTTCGGCACCAACGACCTGACCCAGATGACCTTCGGCTTCTCCCGTGACGACGCCGGCAAGTTCCTGGGCGCCTACTACGAGAACAAGATCTACGAGAACGATCCCTTTGCCCGTCTGGACCAGGAAGGCGTGGGCCAGCTGGTGAAGATCGCTGCCGAAAAGGGCCGCGCTACCCGCCCCGACATCATTCTGGGCATCTGCGGCGAGCACGGCGGCGACCCCAGCTCCATCGAGTTCTGCCACAATGTGGGCCTGAACTACGTCTCCTGCTCTCCCTTCCGGGTGCCGATCGCCCGTCTGGCTGCTGCCCAGGCCGCGATCAAGAACCCCCGCAAGTAAGGGCTTAATAACCGGTTAAACCACCGGCGGCGCAAGCCGCAAAAGAGAAAGGCTGTGAGGAAACTCACAGCCTTTCTTGCGTCTCTTCCTTTTTTACATCCCCTCAGGAGATGTCCCTGGTGATGTTGCGCAGCCAGGTCTTTTTCCGGTAGTGGTGGATTACCACAGGCATCTTCCAGAACTCGTCCAAGCTGAGGACGAAGTAGACCCACATGGGGGGCAGCCGCAGCACAAAGGCCGCCAAAAAGCCCAGGGGCACCGCCACGCACCACATGCAGACCACGTCGCAGATAAACCCGAACTTGGAGTCCCCCCCGGCCCGGAACACCCCGCAGATCCAGCAGGTGTTCATGGGCGGGCCGATGACGTACACCGCGCTGATCCACACCATAACCTGCAAGTACTCCTCCGCCTGGGGGGTGAGGGTGGTCATCACCGAGGTGATCACCGGGTAGGAACAGAGTACCAGCACGCTCCCTAAGAGGGAGGCGGCGAAGGTCAGCCACAGGAGGCGCCGGGCGTCCTGCTCGGCCCGGCCCATATCCCCGGAGCCAATGGACTTCCCCAGCAGGATGGCGGTGCCGTTGGCCACCCCAAAGCCCAGCACCGAGGCCAGGTTGCGCATGGTGGAGACAATGGAGTTGGCCGCCACCAGGTCCTCGCCCAGGCGCCCCATGATGACGGAATACATGGAGTAGGCCAGCCCCCAGGCGAACTCGTTGCCCAAGGCGGGCAGGGAGTAGCGGATAAAGTCCCGCCAGAGCACCGGGTTGTGCATCCGGAACAGGCCGGGCCGCAGCCGCAGGCCGGGGAGCTTCCTGCCGTAGGCCAGGCACAGGGCCAGCTCCACCACCCGGGAGAGCACCGTGGCCAGGGCCACGCCCTGGATCCCCAAGGGGGGCACACCGGGCAGCCAGCCAAAGATGAACACGGCGTTGAACAGCACGTTGAGGGCCAGGGCCGAGGAGTTGATGAGGGTGCTGGCCTTGACCCGCTCCACGCTTTTGAGGACGCTCAGGTAGGGGTGGGAAAAGCCCATAAACAGGTAGGACCACCCCACCACCTCCAGGTAGGAGGCCCCAGCTCGGATCATGGCGGGGTCGTTGGTGTAGATGCCCATGAGATAGGTGGGGAAGAACACCGTCCCCACAAAGAACACCACGCCCACCGCCACCGCCACCTTGACGCCGATGGCCAGGATGTGCTCGATGGCCGCCCGGTTCTGCCGGCCCCAGTACTGGGCGGCCAAAATGGTGATGCCCGCCGCCAGGCCCCCGTAGATCATGTTCAAAATGAAGTGGACCTGCCCGGCCAGGGAGTTAGAGGCCATGGCCGTTTGGCTGACAAAGCCCAGCATCAGGGTGTCGGCCATGCCCACGGCGGAGTTTATCAGGTTCTGGATGGCAATGGGGATGACCACCGCGAAAAACGAGCGGTAAAACATCCGGTTTTCAGTTCGCACAGAAAACCCTCCTCCTGGGGAAATTTCCAAAACGACACCATGTTCTCACATGGGGGGCAAAATGTCAAGACAAAATGTCAAGACAAAATGTCATGACAAAATGTCAAGGGAGTTTCCCTTTTTCTTTTGCGGCCCGGGGGAAAACGTGGTATACTGGATTCCAGCTTGGAAAAAGGAGGGGAGAGAATGCTGTACGCCGTCCGGTATCAGGGGGAGTTCCCCGGCCGCCAGGAAGAGCTTGCCTTCCAGCGGGCCCTGGCGGAAGAGCTGCTCCGCTGGGCCCTCTGGGAGGAACGGGGCCTAAAGCTCTCCTCCCTCACCCTCCTGCGCACGCCCCGGGGCAAGCCCTTTTTCCAGGGAGCGGCCGTCCACTTCAGCCAGAGCCACTGCCGGGGGCTGGTGTGCTGCGGCCTGAGCTCCCTCCCTGTGGGGGTGGACGCCGAGGGCCCCCGCCCCTACAAGGAGGCCCTGGCCCGCCGGGTCTGCACCGGGGAGGAGCTGGACTGGCTCTCCTCCCAAGAGGACAGGGCCGCCGCCTTCCTCGCCCTGTGGACCTTAAAGGAGAGCCTGGTAAAGCTCTCCGGGGAGGGCCTCTCCCGCGGGCTCAAGGGGGCTGCCTTCACCTTCCCGGAAGGGGAGCCCCGCTGCCGGCAGCCGGGGGTGGTCCTGTCCCGGTTTTCCCTTCCCGGGGGCTACGTGGTCTCCGCCGCCGGGGGAAAGCGCTTCCCAGAGGTCCGCATGGTGGACCTCTCAAAATGAGGCATAATCCCCTGCCGCCTCTCATAGGATTCCACAAGGAACCAAACAGAGAGGAACGGTGGAAAGATGGTCGTATCCCTAAAAGCCAATCGGAAACGCATTTTGGCCTTTTTGCTTCTGGCCGCCATTGTGGTGGGGGCCTGCTTATTCCTCCAGGGCAGGGGGGAGGAGGAGTCCCCGCCCATCCCCGGGGGCACCAACGAGGAGCGGGTGGCCTTTTTGGAGGGCTTTGGCTGGCAGGTCCAAACAGAGCCCGCCCAGACCCGGGAGGTGATGATCCCCACGGAGTTCAACGATGTGTACACCGCCTACAACGTGATGCAGCAGGCCCAGGGTTTCGACCTGAAGCCCTACGCCGGGAAGGTCTGCACCCAGTACCTGTATAAGATCGACAACTACCCCGACGAGGACGAGGTCTACGCCACCCTCTTGGTGTACGGGGAGGAGATCATCGGCGGCGACGTGGCCTGCGCCCAGGTGGACGGCTTCATGCACGGCTTCGCCCCGGACAGCGCCCCCTTCGGCGGGGCGGAGGGGGCCTCCCAGGCCGGGAGCCCCTCGCCTGAGCCCAGCCCGCAGGCCACGGCTTCCCCAGAGGCCTCCAGCCAGGCCGGGGAGGCCCCGGCCGCCGGGGAGCCCCTTCCCGAGGACGCCTGGCCGGTGGACTGAAACTTTCATAAAGGATGTGAAAAGCATGGCGGAACGGTTGGATAAATTCCTGGCCTCCCAGGGCCTGGGCACCCGCAAGGAGGTGGGCCGGCTCATCCGCTCCGGCGCGGTGGAGGTGGGGGGCCGCCCCCAGCGGGACCCCGCCTGCAAGGTGGACCCTGAAAAAGAGCCCGTCCTGGTGGAGGGAAGGCCCGTCCTCTACCGGAAAAACCTCTACATCATGATGAATAAGCCCCGGGGTGTGCTCTCCGCCACAGAGGACCCCCGGGCTTCCACCGTCCTGGACCTGCTCCCGGAGGGCCTTCGCCGCCGGGGGCTGTTCCCGGCGGGCCGCCTGGACAAGGACACCACCGGCCTTTTGCTCATCACCGACGACGGGGCCCTGGCTCACCGGATGCTCTCCCCCAAAAACCACGTCTACAAGCTCTACCGGGCCCGGGTGGATAAGCCCCTGTCCCCCGAGGACAGGGAGGCCTTTGCCCAGGGGGTCTCCTGGGGGGAGGAGCGCTACGCCCCCGGGCGGTTGTACCTGGGGGAGGACCCCCAGGTGGGCCTGGTGGAGATCCGGGAGGGGCGCTTCTCCTAGAACAAGCGGATGTTCCAGGCCCGGGACAACGAGGTGTTGGAGCTCTCCCGCCTGCGGGTGGGAGGGCTGTGGCTGGACCCGGCCCTTGGGGAGGGCCAGTGCCGGGAGCTCTCCCCCGAGGAGGAAAAGGCCCTCTTCGCCCCGGGGGACCTCTCCCGGGCCTGAGCGTTTTTCCCTTTTCTTTGGCTTTTTGGCTTTTTTGGGGAAAATTATCCCGTCTTTTTTGAAAAAGAGGTTGAAATTTTTTCAGCAATTCTGTATAATAAAGACTGAATAATTTTGTATTACCAGCTGGGCGGCCCCAGGGCGGGGAAGGCGTGTCCCCAGGGTGGGAAAAGGCCCCGGCTGGTTTGCTCCATGGATTTCGGAATAGCGGCAGGGGAGCGGCCCCTGTGCCACAAAGAAAGGGGAAGAGTCATGTCAAACAGATTGTTTCAGGGTATCATCCATCAGATGCGGGACACCATCGACCGGACCATCGGCGTGGTGGACGAGTCCTCGGTGATCATTGCCTGCAGCGAGCTGGGCAAGATCGGCGAGGTCTGCGAGGGCCTCAGCCCGGAGGATATGGTCTCCACCGAGGTGTTCCAGAACGAGGAGTACAGCTTCCGCTCCTTTGGCAACCGTCCCCGTCCGGAATACGCCGTCTTTGTGGCGGGCAAGGACCCCGAGGCCCAGAAGTTCGTCAAGATCCTGGCGGTTTCCCTGGGCAGCATCAAGCAGTATTACGACGAAAAGTACGACCGGGGCAATTTCATCAAGAACGTGATCCTGGACAACATCCTTCCCGGCGACATCTACCTGAAGAGCCACGAGCTCCATTTCGACTCTGAGGTCAGCCGGGTGTGCATGCTGGTGAAGATCGCCGAAAAGAACGACATCTCCGCCTACGACGTGCTGCAAAACCTGTTCCCGGACAAGAACAAGGACTTCATCATCAACATCAACGAGACGGACATCGCCCTTGTCAAGGAGATCAAGCCCAACATCGACGAAAAGGACATCGACAAGCTGGCCAGTTCCATTGTGGACACCCTCTCCAGCGAGTTCTACACCCACTGCACCGTGGGCATCGGCACGGTGGTCAGCAACATCAAGGACCTGGCCCGCTCCTTCAAGGAGGCCCAGGTGGCCCTGGAGGTGGGCAAGGTCTTCGACACCGAGAAGCCCATCGTCAGCTACAACAACCTGGGCATCGCCCGGTTGATCTACCAGCTGCCCACCACCCTGTGCGAGATGTTCCTCAAGGAGGTCTTCAAGCGGGGCTCCATCGACTCCCTGGACCACGAGACCCTGTTCACCATCCAGCGCTTTTTTGAGAACAGCCTGAACGTGTCCGAGACCTCCCGCAAGCTGTTCGTCCACCGGAACACCCTGGTGTACCGCCTGGAGAAGATCAAGAAGATCACCGGCCTGGACCTGCGGGAGTTTGAAGACGCCATCGTCTTCAAGGTGGCTTTGATGGTCAAGAAGTACCTCTCCAGCAACCCGGTGAAGTTCTAAGGGCCCGGCCCCCGGTTTTTTCCCTGTTTGCGGGGCGGTACGTAACAAATTGTAACAATTTATTTCTTTAAAAGAATGATACTTCCAGCACCCATTGGTATAATACCTCTATGCCGATGGGTGCTGCCATGTGGTTTTCCCCTGGATTTTTCCAGAAAAAACGGGACCGCCTCCCCAGGGGGCGCGGCTCTCAGAGAAAGGACGGTTGTAGGTTTTGATAGAATTCCGCAACGTGTCGAAAGTGTACAACAACGGGACAGAGGCCCTGCACAACATCAACCTGAATGTGGACAAGGGCGAGTTTGTCTTTATTGTGGGCTCCTCCGGCGCCGGCAAGAGCACCTTCCTCAAGCTGGTCATGTGCGAGGAGCGCCCCAACTCCGGGCAGATCTTCGTGGATGGCGTGGACGTCTCCCGCATCCCCAAGCGGAAGATCCCCTATATCCGCCGGAAGATGGGCATTGTCTTCCAGGACTTCCGCCTGATCGACCACATGACCGTGTATGACAACGTGGCCTTTGCCATGCGGGTGGTGGGGGCCTCCCCCCGGTCCATCCGTAAGCGGGTGCCCTACATCCTCAGCCTGGTGGGCCTGCAGCACAAGGCCAAGCACTATCCCACCGAGCTCTCCGGCGGCGAGCAGCAGCGGGTCAGCCTGGCCCGGGCCCTGGTGAACAACCCCTCCATGATCATCGCCGACGAGCCCACGGGCAACATCGACCCCGCCCTCTCCTTTGAGATCGTGGACCTTTTAAACGAGATCAACCGCCGGGGCACCACGGTGCTTATGGTCACCCACGAGCACTCCCTGGTCAAGCACTTCCACAAGCGCATCATCCAGATCCACTCTGGGGAGATCGTGGCGGACACCGCCGAAATGCGGGACACCTACGCCCCGCCGGAGCAGCCCTCCACCCCGGAGGAGATCGTGGAAAACGACGACGATTACGCCGAATACGACAACCAAGAGACCTACGAGCCGGACTACGCGGCCCCCGCCGTCCCGGAGAAGCTCGGGGAGGAGGAGCTCTACCCCGAGGAGGAGCCGGGGGAGGAGGCCCCCTTCCTGGAGGACGCCGGGGTCATCGCCCAGGAGATCCTCCTTTCCCAGCCCCTTCCGGAAGGGGACGGGCCGGAGGAGGCGCCTTCCGAGGAGCCGCCCGAGGGGCCGGCGGAAGAGCCGGCGGCGGAAGAGGCCGATGAGAGCGGGGAGGTGAAGGCATGAGCATCCACAGCATAGGGTATCTTTTCCGGGAGGGCCTCAAGAGCCTCTGGAAAAACCGCACCATGAGCATCGCCTCGGTGGGCGTGCTCATCGCCTGCCTGCTGATGACAGGCGTGGCGGGGCTTCTCACCCTGAACCTCTCCGTCACCATGGAGAGCATCGAGGGCAACAACACCCTGCGGGTGTTCCTCAGCGAGGACGTCCCCTCCCTGACGGCTGTCAAAATCGGCGAGGAGATCCGCGCCCTGGACAATATCACCGCCTGTGTCTTCGTCCAAAAGGACGACGCCCTGGCGGATATGATGCAGGACGTGGGCAGCACCGGCACCCTGTTCGACGCCTTCTCCGGGGAGAACAACCCCCTGCCCAACGCCTATGACATCTCCCTGGGGGACCTGGCCCTGTACAACCAGACCGTGGAGGAGATCCAGGCCATCGAAGGGGTCAGCTCCGTGTCCGACTACAGCGCCGTGGCCGATAAGCTCAGCAGCCTGGACCGGCTGGTGCGCTATTGCAGCATTGGCATTGTGGCGGTTTTGGGCATTGTGTCCCTGTTCATCATCGTCAACACCGTGAAGGTGACCATCTTCTCCCGGCGCATGGAGATCAACATCATGAAATCCGTGGGCGCCACAAACGGCTTTGTCCGGGTGCCCTTCATTGTGGAGGGCGTGGTCATCGGCATCATCGCGGGCCTGGTGTCCGCCACGGTGCTGTACTTTGCCTACGACCAGGCGGTGGAGGTGGTCTACAGCCTGGCCCCCTGGCTGACGGTGGTCAGCGTCCACCGGTACCTGTGGCTGATCTACGGCAGCTACGTGTTGGCGGGTATGTTCTTCGGCCTGCTGGGCGGCACCATCTCTATCAGCCGCTACCTAAAAAAGCAGGGCGAAAACGCGATCATATAAAAAAGGCGGCGAAAGGCGTCTTCCGCAGCATAAAAAAGTCTTTCCGGCGCGCCCGGGGGCCCTGCCTAGGGGGCTCCCGGGGCCTGCGCGTTTTTCGCATTGACAACACCCCCTGGGCCCACTATAATAAAACAAGTCGGTTCGCCCAGCGCGGGCCATTTTTCAGCAAAGGATGGAGTACAATGGCAGACAAGCAGTATTTTGTGACAGAAGAGGGTTTGGCCGCTCTGGAAAAAGAGCTGGAGTTTTTAAAGACCGTCCGCCGGAAAGAGGTGGCGGAGAAGATCAAGGTGGCCTTGTCCTTCGGCGACCTTTCTGAAAACAGCGAGTACGACGAGGCCAAAAACGACCAGGCCATGATGGAGGCCCGCATCGCCGACCTGGAGGTCATGCTCCAGGGCGCCGTGGTCATCGACGAGAGCGAATTGAACAACGAGACCGTCCACATCGGCTCCAAGATCGAGGTGGACTTGACCTCTGCCTCCGGCGCCCAGTCCCGCCGGGACTTTAAGATCGTGGGCTCCAACGAGGCGGACCCCAGGAACGGGAAGATCTCCGACGAATCCGCCGTGGGCAAGGCCCTCATCGGCGCCCGGGTGGGGGACACCATCCAGGTGGAGACCCCTGCGGGCATTTCCCAGTATCACATTGTCACCATCTCCCGGTAAAGGCCGCGGCCGCCGGGCAAAGGAACAGGGAAAGGAATGGATAGAAGTATGGCCGAAAACAGAGGAAAGGCCCCCCAGGTGCAGGAAGAGCAGGACATGAGCGAGATCCTGCGGGTGCGCAGGGAAAAGCTCCGGGACCTTCAGGAGAACGGGAACGACCCCTACCAGATCACCAAGTACGCTGTGGACAACGACAGCGCCAACATCAAGGCCCATTTCGACCAGCTGGAGGGCAAGCCCGTCTCCATCGCCGGCCGGATGATGTCCAAGCGGGGCATGGGGAAGGTGTCCTTCTGCGACCTGCAGGACAAGACCGGCCGCATCCAGCTCTACGCCCGCCGGGACGAAATGGACGAGGCGGAGTACGACCGCTTTAAGAAATTCGACATTGGCGACATCCTGGGGGTCCAGGGCGTGGTGTTCCGCACCCAGCGGGGGGAGATGTCCGTCCGGGTGGAGCGGGCCACCCTTCTCTCCAAGTCCCTGCTGCCCCTGCCGGAGAAGTACCATGGCCTAAAGGACACCGACGCCCGCTACCGCCAGCGGTACGTGGATTTGATTATGAACCCGGAGGTCAAAGAGACCTTTGTGCTCCGCTCCAGGTTTATCCGCTTTGTCCGGGACTTTTTGGACAGCCGGGGCTTCATGGAGGTGGAGACCCCTGTGCTCAACACCATCTCCGGCGGCGCCACAGCCCGGCCCTTTGTCACCCACCACAACACCCTGGACATGGACATGTATATGCGCATCGCCACGGAGCTGCCCTTGAAGCGGCTCATCGTGGGGGGCCTGGACCGGGTCTATGAGATCGGCCACATCTTCCGCAACGAGGGTATGGACCCCAAGCACAATCCCGAGTTCACCACGGTGGAGCTGTACCAGGCTTACGCCGATTTCAACGATATGATGGACCTGTTCGAGGACCTGCTGTCCTCCGCCGCCAAGGAGCTTTTGGGCACCTACCGGCTCACCTGGCAGGGGGAGGAGCTGGACCTGACCCCCGGCTGGCCCCGGCTGCCCATGCACGAGGCCGTCAAGCAGTACACCGGCCTGGACTTTATGGCCATGGATTCCGCCGAAGAGGCGGTGGCGGCCGCCAAGTCCATCGGGGTGGAGCTGCCGCCCACGGCGGACCCCACCTGGGGCAACGCCTTGTACGCCTGCTTTGATCAGCGGGTGGAGGAGAAGCTGGTGCAGCCGACCTTTATCACCATGTATCCTGTGGAGGTCAGCCCCCTGACCAAGCGCAGCCCTGCGGATCCCAGACTGACCGAGCGGTTTGAGCTGTTCATCTGCCGCTGCGAGCTGGCCAACGCCTACTCCGAACTCAATGATCCCATCGATCAGCGCCACCGCTTTGAAAAGCAGGTGGAGCAGCGCGAGCGCGGCGACGATGAGACGGAGATGCTCGATGAGGATTTCCTCACGGCGTTGGAGTATGGCATGCCGCCGACTGGTGGTATGGGTATGGGCATTGACCGCTGC
>CALWIE010000091.1 GCA_944380625.1 uncultured Clostridia bacterium | reverse complement strand
CTCCATATCCACGCCCTTGCCGGTGTCGGGGTATACCACCTGAACCGTGGAGGAGTGCAGGTCCTCGAACACCAGGGCGTCGTTGTAAAACAGCTGGTGCCGCAGGGGAATCTCCCGCTGCTCCTTCATCTCGTAGGCGGTCTGGGTGGGGTCGATCAGGCAGGAGTCCGCCTGGATCACCGGGCACCGCTGGGTTTCGGGCTTCTCAAAGCGGATCACATAGTCCTCAAAGGCGGCCGCCTCCCCTGCGGGGATGTTGAAGCCCGGGTGCCCGCCGATGACGAAGGGCAGGGGCTCTTTCCCGGTGTTCTCCACCGTGAAGGCAGTCTCGTAGCCGGACGGGGTCAAGGTGTAGGTGACGGTCAGGGCGAAATCGAAGGGGTAGCAGGCCCGGGTGGCCGGGGTGGGGGTGAGCTTTAAGGAGAGCCTGTCCTCCCCCTGGCTTTCCAGGGCGAACTCGCTGCGCTTGGCAAAGCCGTGGCGGCCCATCTGCACCCACTGGCCCCCCAGCTTGGCCCGGTCCTCCCGCAGGGCCCCCACAATGGGGAACAGCACCGGCGCGTGCTCGTGCCAATACTCCGGCTTCGCGGTCCACAGGTACTCGAAGCCGTCGGGCCCCTTTAGGGAGACCAGCTGGGCGCCCAGGGAATCCACCTGGGCGGTGTAGGTTTTATTCCGCAGTGTGTAGATCATGATAAAACTCCTCCTATCCCACAGGTTCTGCCCCCATTATAGCAGGCCTTTTCCCCCGGCGCAAGAAAGGTTGGGCCAATTCCTGGGAATTCATTTACTCCCGAGATAAAATGTGGTAGGATAGACCCAGAAAGGGAAAGGGGCGTGGGACAATGCGGGCAGTGATCCAGCGGGTCAGCCGGGCGGAGATCACCATCGACCACCGGGAGACCCGGCGCATCGGCCGAGGGCTGGTGGTCTTTTTGGGGGTGATGCGGGGCGACACCCAAAGCCAGGCGGACTTTTTGGCGGAAAAGACCTGGGGCCTGCGGGTCTTCACCGACGGGAACGGGAAGATGAACCTCTCTTTGGAGGACGTGGGGGGCGAGCTTCTGGTGGTGTCCAACTTCACCCTGGGCACCGACTGCAAAAAGGGGCGGCGGCCCTCCTTCGACATGGCGGCGCCCCCGGAGGAGGCCCAGGGGCTCTACCTCCGCTTTGTAAGCCGGGCAAAGGAGCTGGGGATCCCCAAGGTGGAAACCGGGGAGTTCGGCGCCCACATGGACGTGCTCTGCTGCAACGACGGCCCGGTCACCTTGATGATCGACACGGAAAAAATCGGGAAATGACCATTTGGGGGAGGAAAAGCGATGGACCGACAATTTTTAGAGCTGTTTATGGAAAAGACCGGCTTCCCGGAGGAGGCCCGGGAGGAGCTGCGCCGCTGCGAAAAACTCCTTTCCGGCTCCGGCCTGGACGAAGTGCTGCAGGGGGCGGAGTCCTTCTTTTACAGCAGCGGGTGCTCCATCCGAGCGGCGGAGCCCCTGATCCAGGGCCTGGCGGCCTCCAGCGGCATCCATGTCTACACGGTGTGGCTGCTGTTTTTGATCCAGGCCGCCCGGCGGGCCCGGGGGGACTACCTCCAAAAGGGGGTGCCGGAGCAGGTCTTCTGGGACACCTTCTGCGACCTGCGCTACAAGCTTTTCGAGTGCAGGGACGTCCAGGGGGTGTGGGGAAACTTTGTGGCCTCCTGGTATCCCATCTTCTACACCTGCGACATTGTAAAGCTGGGCCGGCTGGAGTATGAAAACTCCACCTACCAGTGGGAAGAGCCCTTCACCGGCTGGGGCGTCACCCTGCGAAAGGGGGACCCGGTCAAGAGCATCCACATCCCCTCCAGCGGGGAGCCCTTCACCTTGGAGGCCCGGCTGGACTCCTACCGGCGGGCCTACGAGTTCTTCCGGGAGGAGCTGGGAGGCGGGCCCCTGGTGTGCACCTGCCACTCCTGGCTTCTGTACCCGGAGCACAAGAAGGTCTTCTCCCCCGGGGGGAACATGGCGGACTTTATGGAGGACTTCCAAATTTTGGGCAGCGAGGCCCAGGACACCTTCCACGACGCCTGGCGGGTGTTCGGCCCGGAGGCGAAAAAGCCCGCCGGCCAGCTGCCGGAAAACACCTCCTTACAGCGGGCTTTCAAGGCCTGGCTCTCAGCGGGCAAAAAGACCGGCGAGGGCTTTGGCGTGCTGGTGTTCGACGGCCAGAAGCTTTTGACCCGCTGAGGCGCCCCCATGGAGCTGGAGGCCCTTGCCCTGTTTGAAAAATCCCCCGGCGCGTTCCGGCTCTACCAGATCCTGATAGAGCGGCTCCGCCAGAGGGTGCCCGGCCTGGAGACAAGAGCCGGGAAGACCCAGATAAGCTTTTACCTGAGGCGCCAGTTCGGCTGCGCCTCTCTGCTGCGGCCCAGGAGGAAAGCGGATATGCCCACCCCCTACCTGACGGTGACCTTCGGGCTGGGCTATCCCCTGGAGAGCCCCCGGGCCGCCGCCAAGACCGAACCCTACCCCGGCCGCTGGACCCACCACGTGGTGGTGGGAAGCCCCGGGGACATCGACGGGGAGCTGCTGGACTGGCTGGAGGAAGCAGCCGCTTTTGCCGCCGCTAAAAGGTAGAAAAAGGGAGTGCTTGCGCACTCCCTTTTTGCGGGGCGTTCACTTTTCCCTCCCGGCGCAGAGCCTTTGCAGCACCCGGGCCAGCAGGCCGTAATCGATGGGCTTGGAGATGTGGGCGTTCATGCCGGCGGCGGCCGTGGCGGCCACGTCCTCGGAGAAGGCGTTGGCCGTCACCGCCACAATGGGGATGCTGGCCGCGTCGGGCCGGTCCAGGGCCCGGATGGCCCGGGCCGCCTGGCAGCCGTCCATCTCCGGCATCTGCATGTCCATGAGGATGGCGTCCAGGGAGAAGGGTTCGCTCTCCTGGAAGCGCTCCAGGGCCTCCCGGCCGTTTTGGGCCCCCAGGACCTGCACCCCCTGGGCCTGCAACAGCTCTGTGGCGATCTCCCGGTTCAGCTCGTTGTCCTCCGCCAGCAGCAGCCGCAGCCCCTCCAGGGAGAAGGGGGCCTCCTCCTGGGCCGGGGCGGGCTGGATCTGGGCCGGGGCAAAGGGCAGCAGCACCGTGAACACGGTGCCCTTTCCCGGCTGGCTCTCCACCTGGATCTCCCCTTCCATCTGGGAGACCAGGTTCTTGGTGATGGCCATGCCCAGGCCGGTGCCCGCAGCCACCTGGGCGCTAAAGCGAAGCTCCCGGGCGTAGGGCTCGTAGAGGCGCTTTAAAAACTCCGGGGACATGCCGATGCCCGTGTCCGCCACGGTGAACCGGTATTTGCAAAACTCCCCCGCCCCCTCCTGGGCTACGGACAGGGACACCCGCCCCCCCTGGGGCGTGAACTTCAGGGCGTTGGAGAGCAGGTTGTTCAAAATCTGCTGGACCCGGAAGGCGTCCCCCAAAAGCAGGGTGTCCTTCCCCTGGAAGCTGTTTTCCAGGGACTTTTCCTCCCGGCGGGCCTGAAGGCGGAAGTTCTCCAGGCACTCGTCCACGCACTGGCGCAGGTCGAACTGGCGGTTGTCCAGGGTGAGCTTGCCCTGCTCCATCCGGGACATGTCCAGAATGTCGTTGATGAGCCCCAGCAGGTACTGGCCCGCGGAGCGGATCTTCTCCAGGCTCTCCCCGGTGCGCCCGGGGTCGTCCAGGTGCTGCCCGGCCAGCTCCGCAAGGCCTAAAATGGTGTTGAGGGGCGTGCGCATGTCGTGGGACATGCTGCTGAAAAAGGTCTGCTTGGAGGCCTCGTTCTGCCGGGCCAGCCGCAAGGATTCCTCCAGCAGCCGGCGCTCCTGAAGCTGCCGGCGCTTTTCCTCTTCCACCTCCCGGAAGGAGAGGACCGCCTCCTGGGGGGAGAGGGAGGCGTCGAAGAGCACCCGGACGCTGACCCACCGGTACTCCTCCCCGAAGCGGCGCAAAAAGTCGCCGCCGAAGTCCCGCACGTCCTGGCGCACCAGGCGGCGGATGTTTTCGCAGGAGAAACTCTGGGCGTAGTCCTCCGCCACTTCGGGCTCCATCACCTCCAGGGCCACCTGCATCAACTGGGCATAGGGCCCCTTTTGGGGGATGTGGCTGCTCACGTACTCCGAGCCCTTGATCATCTCGTAGGTCTCGTCCTCAAAATTCACCCGGTACAGGGCATAGTAGCTGTTGCCCAGGGCCCGGACTGTCTCGCTGGCCCGCTCCACCTGGGACTTCAGGCCCCGGTCCCTCCAGGCCATCACCACCAGCACCACAAAGGAGAGGCCGATGACCAGGGCGAACAGGGCCAAAAAGCCGTTTAGGTCCCCTAAAATCCGAGAAAAGGGCACGGTGACAATGGCGTACCAGCCGTTTTCCATGCGGGTGTAATACACCGCCCGGCTGCCCCCGTCATAGTCCGAGAGGCGGGCGTCGTACCGGTCGAACTCCCCGCTGTCCACCCGGGCGATGACCTGGGCCAGATAGCTCTGGATCTCCTGCCGGGAAAGGTCCAGGTCCGTGTCGTAAAAGATGGGGGTGCCCTTCCCGTCGCACAGGTAGAAGGAGCCCCCCTCCCCCAGCTCCACCCCCTCGAACTCGAAGTGCTCCGGGAGGATGTCGAAGGCGATCACCGCCCCGCTGCGGGGGCAGTACAGGGCTGCCGTGATCACAGGCCCCCCGGAGACCGCGCCGGTGTACACGTCGGTGAACACCACCTGGCCCCCGGCCTCCACCGCCGGCCGGTACCAGGGAGAGGCGCCCACGTCGTAAACGGCGTCCCCTTCCCAGGGGTGGGCCGCCACGATCTTCCCGTCCAGCACGGCGTAGGGGTCCACCACCCCGCCGCCCAGCACCTGGTCCACCCGCTGGAAGTAGATCTGCAGCCAGCTCTCCAGCTCCGGCCCGGTGGAGCCCTCTTGGGCCCGCCGGTCGATCATGGCTCCGCCGAAGGTGAGCAGCGTCTCGTAGGTGACGATGTTGTTGCTCTCCTCGGCGGCGCAGCTGTGGGAGAGGGCCTTGCCGGTGTCGTAGGCGTTCTTCAGCAGGGTGACCCGCACCAGCAGGGTGCCGCACACCCCCAGGGCCACCACCACCGCAAAGGCCAGCAGGGTCAGGCGCATGTCCCACAGGACCTGCCGCCAACGGGACGCCCGCCCCTTACCCACGGCCTTCCGGCGGGCAGACCGCCTCCGCCACAGCCTGGTACGCCGGGGCGATCTCCTCCAGCAGGGCGCAGGCCTGCTCCCACTCCCCGGCCCGGAAGAGCTCCACCTGCCGGGCCAGCAGGGCGAACAGCGCCGTCATGGACAGGTTGCCGCACACCCCTTTCAAAGTGTGGGCGGCCCTCAGCGCCCCCTCCCGGTCCCCGGCCTCCACCGCTTCCCTGAGCCGGCTGTAGTTTTCATCTTGGGGAAACTTCCTCAGAAAGCGCTCTAAGAGGGCCTCGTTGCCCATAAAGCGCCCCAGGGCCCCTTCCACGTCGATCCCGGCGGCCAAAAGCCGCTCCCTATACCTTTGTTCCATGGTTTTACCCGCCTTTCGGTCCGTCATACAGCCGGGAGAGCTCCTCTTCCACCTTCAGAAAGCCCCGCAGCAGCCGGGGGTTGAAGGCGCCGCAGGCCCCCTCTTGGATCATGGAGAGCACCTTCTCCCGGGGAAGGGCCTCCTTGTACACCCGCTTGCAGCGCAGGGCGTCGTACACGTCCGCCAGGCTCACCACCTGGGCCCAGGGGGTGATCTCCTCCCCCTTGAGTCCGTCGGGATAGCCCCCGCCGTCCCACCGCTCGTGGTGGTGGCGGGCGATGTCCCAGGCGTAGGGGTAAAAGCCCTGCTCCCGCAGCTGGGGCACCCGGCCCAGCAGGCGCGCCCCCTGGACCGTGTGGGTCTTCATGACCGCAAACTCCTCGGGGGTCAGGGGGCCGGGCTTATTCAAAATGGTGTCCGGCACGGCGATCTTCCCCACGTCGTGGGTGATGGACGCCAAGGCCACCTGGTCGATCTCCTGGGGGGAGAGGCCCTCCCCCATCTCCGTGCGGGACAGGAGCAGCCAGGTGATGTCGTGGATGCGGCGCACGTGGCCGCCGGACTCCTCGCTGCGGAACTCAATGGCCGCCGCCAGGGCCTCGATCATCCCCTGGTTGAGGCGGATGATCCGCTGGGCGGACTGGAGCAGCTCGGCCTCCTGGGTCTTCACCACTCCCCGCAGGCGCTCCCGGGCCTGGTAGAGCTCGATAACCGACTGGACCCGCCGCAGCACCACAAAGGGCTCGATGGGCTTTTGGATCACGTCCATCACCCCCAGCTGGTAGGCCTCCGCCGTGACGGCCCCAGTGGCCTCCGCCGTGATGAGGAACACCGGCAGCCTCCGGGGGATGTCCCGCCGGGCCAGCTCCCTCAGCACCTGAATGCCGTCCATCCCCGGCATGACCACGTCCAGCAGCACCGCGCACAGCTGCCCCTGGCCCTCCAGCACGGCCTCCAAGCCCTGCAGGCCATCCCCGGCCTCCCAAATGGGGTAGTAGGGCTCGAAAATATTCCGCAGGACCGCCCGGTTCAGCTCGTCGTCGTCCACAATGAGCAGGGCGCCTTCTTTTTCCCGTTCCCTTTTTTCTTCCATAGAGCCCTCCTTCTCCAAGGCCAGGGGCCGGTGCAGTTTTTCTACCGATAGTATACCACGCTTCCCCCCTGGGTACAAGGGAGAAGGGCCCGCCGTACAACCCCGAGCCCCTCTTGTGCGGGAGGCATAAAAAAGGCCCTCTTTTTTCTCTGCTGTCCCCCGGGGATTTTTTGCGAAAAAACCGGGGAAAGGGGCCTTCTCCGGTTGCGCATTCGCCCCTTTTCCTGTATACTAGTTTCCATAACTTCCCTATTATGGGAAAGGGGGGACCCCGATTGAGCGGCTACTTCTCCATTTTGGACCGCTGGCAATCCCGCCAGCTGCGCTGCCCCAAGGACCTGGACTGCCTGCTGGAGGACTTCAACCCCCGCTTCGCCCGGGAGTCCTGCCTGCTGGAGGGGTGGGACCTGCCCCTGGAGGCCGCCCGGGAGGTGTTTCGCGGCGGGGAAGCCTCCCGGCTTTCCGGGGACCCCCAGGCCCTGTCCCAGCTCCGCTGCCAAAAGGCGTGCTACAGCTTTTTGAGGGAGCGGGTCCTGGCCCGGGACGACCTGGACGCCTCCCTGGTGCTGGGGATCCACCGGGCCCTTGACAGCGGGGCCGCAAGGCAGCAGGATTCTGTCACCCAGCACAGCAGGGCGGGGGCTCCCGCCCAGGAGGCGGCCCGGGATCTGAACCAGCTACTGGAGACCGTGGGGGGCTATTGCGGCCCGGAGCCCCTGCAGGCCGCCGCCTACCTCCACGCCCGCTTTGAGAACATACGCCCCTTCCCCACAGGGAACGAGTCCACCGGCCGGGTGCTGGCAAACTTTTTCCTGATGGCCCGGGGCCACCCGCCCCTGATCATTTTCGCCCGGGACCGGGACCGCTACTTCCAGTGCCTCGCCGCCTTTGACCAGTCCGGGGACTGCCGGCCCCTGGGGGCCTTTTTCCAGGAACAGCTGGAAAAGACCTGGAAACTGTAAAAAAACGGAAAGAAGGTTTTCACCATGCTCTTTGTCTGCTATCCCCAGTGCTCCACCTGCAAAAAAGCCCAGGCCTGGCTGGACGCCCAGGGCATCCCCTACCAGGCCCGGGACATCAAGGCCTCCCGGCCCACCTTGGAGGAGCTGCGGCTCTGGCACAGCCAGAGCGGCCTGCCCCTGAAACGTTTTTTCAACACCAGCGGCCAGCAGTACCGGGCCCTGCAGCTTAAGGAAAAGCTCCCCTCCCTGACAGAGGAGGAGCAACTGGCCCTTCTCGCCACCGACGGCATGTTGGTCAAGCGACCCCTGCTGGTGGGGGAGGGCCGCGTCCTGGTGGGCTTTAAGGAGGCGGAGTGGGCGGCGGCCCTGCTGTGATGCGCCTGTTTTTCGCCCTGCCCCTCCCGCCCCAGGCCCTGGAGGAGATGGAGCGGTTCCAAAAGGGGCTGCCCGGGCCGGCCTGCCTCCCCCGCCGGGAGAGCCTGCACCTGACCCTGGCCTTCCTGGGGGAGACGGACCCTGCACGGCT
>CALWIE010000090.1 GCA_944380625.1 uncultured Clostridia bacterium | reverse complement strand
GTTCTTCAGGGCCCGCTGGTACATGGCGTCGTGCAGGTCCTGTAGGCCCTGCTCCACCGCGGCCTCCAGCTGGTCCAGAGAGATGAACTGCTTCTCCCGGGTGTCCCGGCGCACCAGCACGCACTGGTTGTTCTCCATGTCCTTGGGCCCGATCTCCACCCGCCGGGGCACGCCCTGCATCTCGTACTGGGCGTACTTCCACCCGGGGGAGTTGTCAGAGTCGTCCAGCTTCACCCGGAATCTCTCCGCAAGCCGGGCCTTCAGCTCCTGGGCCTTCTCCAGCACCCCGGGCTTGTGCATGGCCACCGGGACGATCACCACCTGGACGGGGGCGATCTTCGGGGGCAGCACCAGACCGTTGTCGTCCCCATGGACCATGATGACCGCGCCGATCATCCGGGTGGACACGCCCCAAGAGGTCTGGTGGGGATGCCGCAGCTTGTTTTCCCGGTCGGTAAAGGCGATGTCAAAGGCCTTGGTGAAGCCGTCGCCGAAGTAGTGGCTGGTGCCGCCCTGGAGGGCCACGCCGTTGTGCATCATGGGTTCGATGGTGTAGGTGGCCTCAGCCCCGGCGAACTTCTCCTTCTCGGTCTTTTGGCCCACCACGGCGGGGATGGCCAGGGTGTCCCGGTAGAAGTCCTCATAGATCTTCAGCATGGTCAGGGTGAACTCCTGGGCCTCTTCGGGGGTCTCGTGCATGGTGTGGCCCTCCTGCCACAAAAACTCCGAAGAGCGCAGGAAGGGGCGGGTGGTCTTCTCCCACCGGACCACGCTGCACCACTGGTTGTAGAGCTTGGGCAGGTCCCGGTAGGAGTGGATGATATTGTGGTAGTGCTCGCAGAACAAGGTCTCGCTGGTGGGGCGCACATACAGCCGCTCCGAAAGCTTTTCGCCGCCGCCCTCGGTGACGATGGCGCACTCGGGGGCGAAGCCCTCCACGTGGTCCTTCTCCTTTTGCAGAAGGCTTTCGGGGATAAACAGGGGCATGTACACGTTCTCCACCCCCACCTTCTTAAAGCGGTTGTCCAGGTCGCGCTGCATATTCTCCCACAGGGCGTAGCCGTAGGGCTCGATGACCATGCAGCCTTTGACGCTGGAGTAGTCCATCAGCTCGGCCTTTTTCACCACGTCGGTGTACCACTGAGAGAAGTCTGTGTCCATGGAGGTGATGCTCTCCACCATTTTTTTCTGTTGTGCCATACGAATACAAGTCCTTTCGGGCAAATTTTATCCTATCGAACATTATATAAAACCGCCTGGGATTTTGCAAGGAAAAAGAGCGAAAAAAAGCCCGGGATAAACCCGGGCCCAGTCCTCATAGGGAGGAATACTCAAGCGTTCGTGTGGCCTTCGATGTACTCCACCAAAGCGCCGACGGTTTTGATGTTCTCCACTTCCTCGTCGGGAATCTCCACCTCGAACTCGTCCTCAATGGACATCAGCAGGTCGACCACGTCCAGAGAATCGGCGCCCAGGTCGTCCGCAAGGGTGGTCTCGGTGGTGATCTCGTCCTCTTCCTTGTCGAACTGCTCGCTGAGAATCGCCTTGACTTTTTCTAATACCATGTCTAGTTCCTCCTAATGTAAATGATGAGTCTGGGGGCTGCGCGTATCACAGGGGACGCGGGCGGGCCTATGGACAAAAAGGCCGTTTGTGTGGTACAATCCATAAGCCGGCGCTTGACGCGCCCGTCACCTACATTGTATTGACTCCATTCTGCTTTGTCAACTACGAATTGAAAATATTTTCCGGATTTCCGAGAGAAGGGAGAGGTTTTCCATGGAGATCCAAAAGGCCGCCGTGATCGGCCATCCCATCGGCCACACCATGTCCCCGTTCATCCATAAAAGGCTTTTCGCCCTGGAGGGGATCCCCGTCCGCTACCAGGTGCTGGACGTGCCGGACCTTTCCGCCGCCGTGCCCGCCCTGCGGGAGCTCTCCTGTTTTAACGTCACCATCCCCCACAAAGGGGCCATCTTGCCCTTTTTAAACGGCGTGGAGGAGCAGGCCCGGCTTTTCGGCTCGGTGAATACCGTGCAGGTAAAAGAGGGCAAGCTCTTTGGCTTTACCACCGACGGCGCCGGATGCTTCAAGGCCCTGGAAAATCACGGCCTGGACTTTTCCGGAAGGCTTTTGCTGCTGGGCAACGGCGGCGCGGCACGGGCCCTGGCCTTCGAGGCCGCCCTGCGCCAGCCCCAGCTGGACTTGACCATCGCCTGCCGGGAGGGGTCCCAAGAGAAAGCCGGGGCCCTGGCCCGGGAGGTGGCCCAATTCCTTCAGCGGCGGGAAGGCGGAAGCCACCCCGTCCAGGTGGCAACCTATGAGGAGCTGGAAGCGGCCTGCGCCGGGGGCGGCCGATTCGACCTGCTTTTAAACGCCACCAGCGTAGGCATGTACCCCAAGGCGGGGGAGAGCCCCGTGTCCCGCCAAGTGGTAGGACGGTGCAAGGCCGTCTTCGACGCGGTGTACAACCCCGCCGAAACCGAGCTTCTCCGCCTGGCGGGAGAGGCGGGCGCCCAGACCGTGGGGGGCATGGAAATGCTGGTCTACCAGGCGGTGGCCGCCCACGAGATCTGGTACGGGACCCGGTTTTGCCAGAAGGACCTGGAGCGCCTCTGCGAAGACGCCCAGAAAGAGCTTGCCCGGCTGTTTCCCAGCCAGGGGGGAAACCAGGAGGGGGAGAGCGTATGAGCGAAAGGGAGAACCGCCCATCCAAAAAGGGTGGGAACATCATCCTCTGCGGCTTTATGGGCTGCGGGAAGTCCAGCGTGGGACGCAGGGCCGCCAAGCTGATGGGCCGCCAATTCTGCGACCTGGATCAATTCATCGAGCAGCAAGCGGGCATGACCGTCTCCCAGATCTTTGAAAAGGAGGGGGAGATGGGGTTTCGCCTGCGGGAGGCCCAGGCGGTGGCCCTGGTGGCCGCCCGCCAGGGGCTGGTGGTCGCCAGCGGAGGGGGCACGGTGCTCTATCCCGCCAACGTGGAGTGCTTTCACCGGTTCGGAGGCACCATCGCCTTTTTGGACGTGCCCGTGGCCGCCCTTCAGGAGCGCTTGAAGCGAGATAAGCGCCGGCCCCTGCTCCAGGTGCCCGACCGCCGCCGGGTGATCGCCGAGCTCTTTGAAAAGCGCTGCCCCCTCTACCGGGCTGCCGCCGACGTGACCATCGACGGCGGGGCGCCCCCCATGGTGGTGGCCCGGCGGGTCGCCCAGCGGTTTTCCTGAGGGGCCCTGCTTTAGCGCAGTTGCCCCAAAAAGCAAAAAAGCCTTGACATTCCACGTCCGGTGGGGTAATATGGAAAGCAGCAATCCTGACGGATACGGAGGAAGACAGCCCTTATGGCCCAGTACAGCGCGAGACGATTTAGCCACTATTTCAGCTTGAGCCTGCGATTTACGGCCCAGGCTTTTCGCGCGTGGGATCAATGTGGCTGCGTCTTGCATGGCGTCCGGCCCCAGGGAGTTTCTGCGAAGCTCTAAAATGGGCCCGGGCCGAAGACGGCGGAAGGGTGAAAAGGGGAAGGGCGGCGCCCGGGCGGGCGGCCTTCCGGCTCCTGAGAGGGCGCGTAAGCGCCGGTTCCGCCGGAGGTTTTCCGGAAGGGAAAGTGCACATGCTGAATTTGGCGGAGCCGAGGGGCCCCGCCTTTTTTTGTGAGAATTCGCGAAAGGAAGGAAACCAATTATGATTATCGTCTTAAAGCCTCATCAAAAACAGGAGGTCGTAGATACCTTTGTGGAGAAGCTGACCCGCCAGTACGACGTCCAGGTGAACACCTGGGTGGGCACCCACAGCACCGTCCTGGGGCTTATCGGCGACACCACCGCCATCGACGCCGAGTACATCCAGGCCCAGGATTTTGTGGAGAGCGTCAAGCGGGTGCAGGAGCCCTATAAAAAGGCCAACCGGAAGTTCCACCCGGACGACACCGTGGTCGCCCTGCCGGGCGGGCAGAAAATCGGCGGGGGAGGCCTGGCCCTCATCGCCGGGCCCTGCTCGGTGGAGAGCGAGGAGCAGATCTGCTTTGTGGCCGAGAAAGGGAAGGAGTCCGGCGCCCAGTTCCTTCGGGGCGGGGCCTTCAAGCCCCGCACCTCCCCCTACGCTTTCCAGGGGATGAACGCCGAGGGGTTGGAGCTCCTCTCCAAGGCCAAGGCGAATACCGGCCTGCCCATTGTCACGGAGATCATGAGCATCGAGCACCTGCCCCTGTTCGAGGACGTGGACATCATCCAGGTGGGCGCCCGGAACATGCAGA
>CALWIE010000089.1 GCA_944380625.1 uncultured Clostridia bacterium | reverse complement strand
CGCCTGGACGGGGACTCCACCCCCTACAAGGGCAGCGGCACCCCCGAGGACCCCTATGTGTTCCTGTGCACGGAAAACTGCACCATGACCCGGGAGTTCCTGGAGAAGCTCTTGGGAGTGGGCGTTGAGGAGGGGGCCACCCCCGCCCCGGGGGAGACCCTCTACTCCCCCTTCGCCGCAGTGTTCGAGGTGCGGGAAGGGGATTCCAACTACGGGGAGCTCCTCTACTCCTTCCAGCTGGACGGCACCCAGTTTACCGGCAGCTTTGACCAGCTGGAGGAGGTGGAGACCGGCGACACCCTGGAGACAGTGGCCGAGGCCTTTGAGGCCCCCGCCGCCCAGCGCTCCTCCACCCCCACCCCCCAGCCCACCCGGGAGCCGGACAACTACAACGACATGGGTTACACCAAGGAGGAGCTCCAGGACCTGATCGCCGAAAAGCGCCAGGAGATCAAGGACCTACAGCTCAAGGTGAAACAGGCCCAGCTGGACTTGGATAAGGCCCAGCTGGCTTTGGAAAACTCCACGGTGCGCAGCACCATCGACGGGGTGGTGCGCACCTTGACCGACGTGGAGACCGCCTCCCAGAACAACGCCCCCTTCCTGGTGGTGTCCGGCGAGGGGCAGTTCTTCGTGCGGGCCACCCTCAGCGAGAGCCTTCTGGGCAGCGTACAGGCAGGGGACCCGGTGGACGTGATGTGCTACGACAACGGCATGGGCTACACCGCCCAGATCGTCTCTATCTCCAGCTATCCGGTGGAGGGGAACGGGGCCTACTACGGGGGCTCCGGCAACCCCAACAGCTCCCAGTATGAGTTCACCGCCGCCATCGACCAGCCCGAGGGCCTGCAGAACGGCATGTACCTGGAGGTCACCCTGAACGTCCAGGGCGGGGCCAGCGCCGACGCCCTGTACCTGTGGAAGGCCTACATCCGGGAGGACGAAGGGGGCAGCTATGTGATGAAAGCCGGGGTGGACAACCGCCTGTACAAGCAGTACCTGGAGCTGGGCGCCTCGATTTACAGCGGGGAATACCTGGAGGTAAAAAGCGGCCTGGCCCCTGAGGACTACATTGCCTTCCCCTACGGCAGCGACGTGAAAGAGGGGGTCCGGGCGGTGGTGGAGGGCACCCAGGACCCGCCCCACCCTGAGGGGGAGGACGGGGTAAACGGCATCACCGCCGGGGAGGCCTCCAGCGGGGGCGCTACCCTGGACGGCCCCGCCTATTACTGAGAGGAGGGCGACAGCTATGGTTGAAAACATTCGCCTCTCCTTCCAGGGGATTTGGGCCCACAAGATGCGCTCCTTCCTCACCATGCTGGGCATCATCATCGGCATCGCGTCCATCATCTCCATTGTGTCCACCATCAAGGGCACAAACGAGCAGATCAAGCAGAATTTGATCGGCGCGGGAAACAACGTGGTGCGGGTGCAGCTCTACCGCACGGATTACGATTACGTCTACGACATTGGCAACGAGGGCATTCCCCAGGGCATCTCCCCGGTGGGGGACGACCTCTACCAGGAGATTTTGGACCTGCCCCAGGTGGAGGACGCGGCTGCCTACAACCGGCGCCAGTACTCCAACCCCTTCTACTACGGCAACCGGGAGCTCTCCGGCTGCGAGATCCTGGGGGTGGACAACGCCTATTTCTCCACCTGCCGCTACACCGTGGACCGGGGCCGCACCTTTGTCCCGGCAGATTTTCAGGAGTACCGGCCGGTGGCCATCGTCGACAGCGACACGGCGGACCTCCTCTTCCAGGGGGAGGACCCCATCGGCAAGACCATCGAGTACAACTCCACCGCCCTGGTGGTCATCGGGGTGGTGAAAGAGCAAAACCAGTTTGAGCCGGTGATCAACTCCCTGGACGACTACTACCTGTACATGTCCAGCTCCACCGCGGGGAAGGTCTTCCTCCCCTACAGCATCTGGCCCTCCCTGTTCTCCTACGACGAGCCCCAGGAGGTGGCGGTGCGGGCCGCCAACACCGAGGCCATGAGCAAAGTGGGCGCCCAGGTGGCGGACCTGCTCAACGAGGAGGGCCAGAACGAGACCATCCAATACCGGGCTGAGGACGTGCTCCAGCAGGCCCGGGAGCTCCAGGACCTTTCCAACGCCACCAACCAGCAGCTCATCTGGATTGCCAGCATCTCCCTGCTGGTGGGGGGCATCGGCGTGATGAACATCATGCTGGTGTCCGTGACGGAGCGCACCCGGGAGATCGGCCTGAAAAAGGCCATCGGCGCCAAGAAGCGGCGGATCCTGTGGCAGTTTCTCACCGAGGCCGCCGTGCTCACCAGCCTGGGAGGCCTTTTGGGGGTGGGCGCCGGCATCGGCATGGCGGAGCTTGTCTCCCACCTGACCGAGGCCCCTGTGGCCATCAGCCTGCCCTTTATCTTCCTGGCGGTGCTGTTCTCCATGGTGATCGGCGTCCTCTTCGGCCTGCTGCCCTCCATCAAGGCGGCAAACCTCAACCCCATCGACGCCCTGCGCCACGAATAGTCCTGAGGGACAGGCACGGCGCGAACGCCCCTTTGGGCGGCGAAGCCCGGCCGGGAAAGAGCCTGGGCGGCCCGCGTTACGGCCCTGGCGGGAGAGGCGCGCTCCCTTTCCCCTGGGGGACAGGCGCGGCGCGAACGCCCCTTTGGGCGGAAGAAATCCACCCAGGCGAAAAAGCACTCCCACGGGGGTGCTTTTCTCATAAGGAGGCCATTTCATGGAACCTATCCAACTGATCGTATCCGACCTGGACGGCACCCTGCTGCGGGGGGACAAGACCCTCTCCCCTTACACCCGGCAGGTCCTGAGGCGCTGCCGGGAAAGGGGGACGCTGTTCTTCCCCGCCACCGCCCGGCCTCCCCGAACCCTGGAGGGGGCTGTGCCCGGGCTTTCCTACGACGGGGCCCTCTGCCACAACGGGGGCGTGGTCCTGAAGGGAGGGGACATCCTGTGGGAGCAGGGCATCTCCCCGCAGGAGCGGGACCAGGTCCTCGGCAGGATCCGGGAGGCATGGCCGGAGGCCCGGCTCTCCGCAGAGATCGGCGGGGTGCTCTACGCCAACCTGGACGCCACCCTGCTCTGGCCCGGCGTGGCCTACACCTACAGCTCCCTGGAGGACCTGCCTCCTCTCCCCACGGAAAAGCTCATGGTATCCGTATCCTCCCCCCAGGAGGCGGAGGCCCTGGCAGGGCTTTTGCCGGAGGGGCTCTGCCTGGAGGTCTCCGAAGGGGCGCTTGCCATGATCCAGCCCCGGGGCGTGGACAAGGGCAGCGCCCTCCGGGGGGTGTGCCGGGTTTTGGGGATCCCCCCAGAGGCCGCCGTGGTCTTCGGGGACGATTTAAACGACATACCCCTGCTGAAAGCCTGCGGCTGGGGCGTGGCCGTGTCCAACGCCCTGCCCCAGGTGAAGGCGGCCGCCCGGGAGGTGTGCCTCTCCAACGAGGAAGACGGGGTGGCCCGGTGGCTGGAGGAACACCTTCTACAGCCCCGCTGAACCGGAAAGAAACCCACAAAAAAAGCCCCCTGGCCTTGCCAGAGGGGCTTGCTCTTTTTTTCCAGCGGGGAGGCTCTATCTCAGCCGCACCTCCATGCCGTCGTAGAGGGCCTCCAAGGGGACGGAGGCGGAAAACACCAGGGGATCCTCCACAGAGGCTATGTCGTAGATGAAGATGGAACCGTCCTCCCGGGCCCAGAGGATGTAGGAGGGCACCTGCCGCAAGAGGTAGCGCTTGCCCCAGGGGCCGTCCTCCTGGGAGACGCTGTAGAGGACGGGGCCCTCGGGCCCCGGAGCCGCCGCAGAGGCAGGGACCACGCCCTCCTCCGCCGTGCCCAGCTCCACCAGGGGCAGGCTCTCCACATATACCGACTGGCTGTAGACCGTGGCCCACACCACCGCCGCCAGATACAGGGCGCCCACGGCCAAGACCCCTATCTGGAACACTTTTTTGCCCTTCACGGCCATCCCTCCTCACGGCGCCAGGCGCCTGCCGTCCCGGCCGAACAGGTGGCACCGGGCGGGGTCAAAATCCACGGCGAGCTCTTTCCTCGGGGCCAGCTCCTGCCAGGAGAGCCCCGCCTCCTGGGGGGACAGAACGAGCACCAGCTCGCCCCCCTCCCAGCGCAGGTGGAGATGGGCGGTGTTCCCCACCCGCTCCACCACTTCCACCCGGGCGGGCAGGCCCTCCGCCGCCAGGCGCAAAACCTCGGGGCGCACGCCGATCACCAGGGGACCCTCGGGGACGCCCGTCCCCTCCCAGGACCAGGAGCGCCCGCCCACGGCAAGCCTTCCCCCCTGGAGCTCCCCGGGCAGAAAGTTCATCTGGGGCGTGCCGATAAACCCGGCCACAAAGGTATTCGAGGGGGTCTCAAACACCTCCTGCGGGGCGCCCACCTGCTGGACGGCCCCGCCCTCCATCACCACCACCCGGTCCCCCAGGGTCATGGCCTCGGTCTGGTCGTGGGTCACGTAGAGGAAGGTGGCGTTGATCTTCTGCCGGAGCTTTATCAGCTCTCCCCGCATCTGGTTGCGCAGTTTCGCGTCCAGGTTGGAGAGGGGTTCATCCATCAAAAGCACCTTCGGCTCCCGGACAATGGCCCGGCCGATGGCCACCCGCTGCCGCTGGCCGCCGGAGAGCTCCTTGGGCTTGCGCCCCAAAAGCTCCCGGATGTCCAGGGTGTCCGCAGCCTCCTCTACCTTTTGGAGGATCTCTGTTTTGGGCAGCTTCTGCATCCGCAGGGGGAAGGCCATGTTTTCAAACACGGTCATGTGGGGGTACAGGGCATAGTTTTGGAACACCATGGCGATGTTCCGCCGCTGGGGCGGCTCCCCGCTGACTGGCTTCCCGTCCAGGTAAATCTCTCCCCCGCTGAGCTCCTCCAGCCCTGCCACCATCCGCAGCAGGGTGGATTTGCCGCAGCCGGAGGGGCCCACCAGCACCACAAACTCCCGGTCCTGTACCTCTAGGGAAAAATCCTGGACCGCCACGACCCCCTCCTGGGTGAGGCGGGGGTCCGCTTCTTTCTGCCTCTTCCGGTCCCCTCGGGAGAGGGGGTAGACTTTCCGCACGTGCTCAAATCGAATGTTCGCCATAGGGCGTCAGCTTTGGCTTTCGCCTGGCCCCGCAAGAGGGCCCGCAGCGTTCCCGCCGCGCCGCAAGCTGGGGCGGCTCTCCTTTCCCGATTATTTCTTCCCCCGTTCCCAGGGGGCCACCATGTGCTTTTCCACCGGCCCCCACAGGAGCCGGCAGCTCACAAACTGAACGAGCCCCGCCAACCCTGTGGGCAGGACGAGGAGCGAACAGGGGAAAAACATCCCCAAAAACCCAAGGCCCAGTGCCCAGAGGAGCCCCAGGCCCAGGGCGGTTTTCGGTTCCGCCGCCAGAAGGAGCAGGCTGTTTTTCCAGAGCTTTCCCCAGGACAGGTCCTGGACCGCCAGCAGGAAAAAGCCCGCAGACCCCCACACCAGGGCCCCGAACGCCAGAAGCAGTCCCAGGCACCGCAGGGGCAATAGGGAAAACCGGGTCAGCTCCAGCCCCAGGAGCAGCAGGAGAAAATACCCCGCCCCCAGGGGGACCCCCTCCCGGAGGGAGCCGGAAAAGCCCGCCTTCCACTCCGGCCAGACCAGGGCGTTTTGGTCCCGGAGAAGCTTGATGTACACCCGGTTCCCTGCGGCGATCCCCGCGGGCAGGGTCACCACCCCCAGGGCGGAAAGGGCCACCAAAAGCTGCACGTAAAACAGCTTTCGCCAGTGCCGCCCCAGCAGGAGGGCAAACTCCCCCCACTCCCCTTTTCCCTGTGGGCGCTCCCTTCGTTCCATGCCTTCCTCCTACAGCTTTAACTGGGACAGGGCGATCCCCTCCGTCAGGTGCTCCTGCCCCAGCAGGAACACCAGCACCGCCGGGATCAGGTAGAACACCGACACCGCGAAGAACATCCCCGGGTCCCCGGAGACCACCTCTCCCAAGTAGACGGAAAGGGGGTTGTCGTAGGTGTTTTTCAAAAACACCACCGCCTGGTCGATGATGTTCCAGTTGTCCGCGAACAGCAGCACCAGCAGCGCCGCCAGCACCGAGCTCAGGTTGGGACGCACCACGTGCCAATAGGCCGAAAACACCCCCGCCCCGTCCAGGGCGGCTGCCTCCAGGCACTCCTTGGGGACGTTTTTCAGCTGCTGGCGGATTAAAAACACTCCCAGGGGGTGGAACATGGCCGGCAGGATGATGGCCAGGTAGCTCTCCCGGATGTTCAGCCACCCCGCCACAATGAAGTTGGGCACCAGCAGCAGCTGGGTGGGCATGAGCATGACGATCACATAGCCGAAAAAGATGGCCTCCTTATACCTCCAGCGGATCCGCTCCAGGCCGTAAGCCGCCAGGGGCGCCAGGACCACCTGCCCCAGGAGCACCGGCGCCACCAGAAGCACCGAGTTCCAGAACATCCGAAGGTACTCGGGGCTGTCGAAAAGGAGCTCCCGGTACTGCTCCAGGGTGGGCTCCTCAGGCAGGAGCCCAAACCGCACAAAGTGGATGCCGTTGGAGGCAAAGTCCCCGGCGTTTGCCTCGGTGATCTCCGCCGTGTAACGGCTTGCGATCTCCTCCCCGCTCATAAAGGAGTTGGCCACGGTGAACACCAGGGGGAAAAGGGCGGCCGCAGCGGCCAAGGCCACAAACAGCAGGGCGGCCGGATGACGTCTTTTCACACTGCCACCCCCTTTACTGGTAGGCGTCGGTGACGCGTTTCTGGGCGTAGAACAGCACCAGCAGCACCAGGCCGATCACCAAAAATAGGATGTACGCCGCGCTGGAAAGCTTTTGCATGTTCAAGGACAGGAACTGGTTGTTCATGTAGTGCTGGAGCATGTAGATGCCCGGGTCCGGGTAGGGGCCGTAGAGCATGTACACCTCTTTGAACACCTTGAAGGAGTTGACGATGCTCATGAGCAGCACCACGAAGGTGGTGGGGCTCAAATAGATCCAGGTGATGTGGCAAAACTGCTGCCAGCCGCTGGCCCCCTCCAGCCGGGCCTGCTCGTAGTAGATCTCCGGGATCCAGTTGAGGCCCGACCAGAACAGCACGATGTTGTAGCTCACGTTCTTCCACAGGAACACCGCCACCAAGATCCCCATGGCCCACTGGTTCTGGCTCACCCACTGGTGGGAGACCCCCAGCTGGATAAGCCACTCGTTGACAAGCCCGTTGGCCCCAAAAAGCACCTTCCAAAAGTAGACGATGGTCCCCGAGGGCACCACCAGGGGCAAGAGCAAAGCCAGGGTGGCAGGGACGCGGCCCCTGTGCATCCGCCGCAGGCACAGGGAGAGCAAAAGGGCCGTCCCCACGCCCAGGGGCACGGAGATCCCGATGAACACCACCGTGTTCCAGGCGGCGCTTTGGAACAGCTCGTTTGTCAGGGTGTCCGTAAAATTTTTCAGGCCCACAAACTTCCGGCTGCCCATGTTGTCGATGAGGGCGTAGTACAGCGAGTACCCAAAGGGCACCACGTAAAACAGCAGCATCCCCAAAAGGCTGGGCAGCAGGAAAAGCCAGTAGGACGCGGTTTTCTTTTTCATCTTGGGGACCTCCCCGGTTTTCCGTTACTCGTTGAGCCAAATCTCCGCCCGGCCTTGAATTTTCGCCGCGCACTCTTCGGCGGAGGTCAGCTTCTGCACGTAGAACTCCTCCAAATACTCCCCGGCGTCCAGGCTGTAGAGCTTCCCGTTGACCAGGGGCAGGGAGAGGAAACTCTCCAGCCTCTCCAGGGCGGCGGCGCTGTCCAGCCGGCCCGGGTCAAAGCCCAGCAGCCTGCCGTACTCGTACTGGTAGCCGCCCCCCTCTTTGTACACCTCCAGCAGGCCCTGGAAGTTTTGCTTGTTTAAGGGGAAGTTGGTGGTGTACATCTCCTGGTTGGAGAGCTGCAGGGAATCCCGCTCCCCGATGCAGTACTTGACAAACTCCCAGGCCAAATCCGGGTCGGCAACGCTGGAGGGCACAGCCAGGTCCTCCTTGGAGGAGATGGCCAGCCGCCCCCGGCTGTCCACCAAGGGGTAGGGCCCGGCAAGGTACTCCAAGGGCTCGCTGTAATAGGCCATGGAGGCGGGGAAAATCCCCGACAGGCAGGCCATGCCCGGGTGGCCGCTCTCCAGGTAGATGTCGGCGTAAGGCAGGTTTTTCACAGGAAACTCCTCCCCGGTGGCCTGGCAGGCGAGCAGGGCGTTGACCAGGTCCTCCGACTGCCACATCATCCGGGAGGTCTCGTCCAGGGAGGCGTCGGGCTCCTCCAGGCTGCCGGTGCGGTTCAAAAACGCAATAAACTCCGGGGAGTCAAAGCTGGCGGTTTTATTCTCCAGATCCAGGTAGGCGGGGGACTCGACGCCGAAGAAGGAATCCTGGGTCCAGGCGCCGAAGGTCACCTGCAGGTCCGGGTCCCCCGCCTGCTCCTGCCAGTCCAAAAGCTGCTGGCAGGTGACAGAGCTGACCCCCTCCGCATCCACGCCCAGCCCCTCCAGGACGGCGCGGTTGAGGAAGACGCCGTTCATGGAAAAGGAAAGGGGCAGGGAGGTGAGTTTCCCCTCTACAGACACCGCGTCCAGCACGGTGGTGAAGTAGTCCTCCGGGCGGATCTCCGGGTCGCTGTCCCAGTAGGGGCGCAGATCCAGGAGCACCCCCGCCTGGGAGAGCTGGGCCAGGTTGAGGCCCCCCTGGGGGGAGAAGAGGACGTAGTCCGCCTCCCCGCTGACCAGCTCGGCCCGCACCTGGGCGCTGTAGCGCTCCTTGATCTCCGCCATCTCCTCCAGGGCGTAGTTCTCCGCGAAGTATTCCACCGTCACCGTCACGTTGGGGTGGCGCTCCATGAACTCCTGGGCCAGGCACTCCAAGGCGGTGAGGGCCCCGGGGTTGGAGTTGCGGAAGCAGTCCAGCACCGTGAGCTCCCCTGTGAGGGTGGTGTCCACCTCGAAGGGCGGCTCCGTGGGGCTGGGGGCGCTCTCCGGCGGGGCGCTGGAAGGGTTCCCTTCCGTCCCGCTGGAGGTCGGGGCATCGTTTTCCATCTCCCCCTTTGCCTGGCTGTAGACGTCGTCCTGGGCCTGTTGGCAGGCGGCGCAGGGGAGCAGCAGGCACACTGCCAGCAGCAGGGCCAAGGCCTTTTTCCCGCGTTTCATAAAATCTCCTCCTTGCCGGGGCGCAAAGCCCCCTTTTGTGCCCATTATACTACAGAAAAAAACGATTGCAAGGGATATTTTTGTAATATTTGCGCAACCACAAAGGACCCGCTCACTCGTTGAGCCACATATACGTCCTGTCCTGTATCTTCCCCGCGCACTCCTGGGCGGTGATGAGGCCGTTTACGTAGTACTCTTCCAGGTATTCCTGGACATCTACATTGTAGGCGCCGGCGTAGACCGTGTTCCCCGAAAGCATAGCCTCCATCTCCTCCACTGTGGCGTCCGGGTCCAGGCCCGGATAGCTTTTGGGGAAACCAAAGCTGTAGTTGGGATAGGACTGGCCAGCGGAGAGGTGTTCCGCCACTTTCCGGTAATTTTCCTTGTTGACGGGGATCCCGTAGGTGTATAGCTTGGAGCCGCAAGTGGGTTCCTCCCGGGTGCTCAGGCAGTACTTGATGAACTCCCACCCCAGTTCCTTATCCTTCATGCTGGAGGGCATGGCGAAAACCTCCCAGGCGTCCAGCACCAGCTTTCCCTCGGTGCTGGTCAGGGCGTAGGGACGGGTCACACGCTCCAGGGGCTGCTGCATGGCAAATGAGGTGGTGATGATTTCGTATTGCGGGACGCAGAACCACTCCCGGGCTTTTGTGGCGATATTGGTGATCTGGTCAATATCGGTGTATACCAATTCCAAAGGCACCTCGCCGGTTTCCCAGTATTCCTCCCAATAGGGGGCAAAGCCTATGTCCCCCATGGCCAGCTCATTTTCGCCCAAGTCCGGGTCCTCCGCATTGACCCCCTTGGTGCGTTCCAGGAACTCCACAAATTCGGGGGAATCGAAATCGCAGGTCTCATTGGCCAGGTCGAT
>CALWIE010000088.1 GCA_944380625.1 uncultured Clostridia bacterium | reverse complement strand
CCAAAAGCTTTGCCAGGGTCTGGGCCAGGTAGGTCTTGCCCACGCCGGTGGGGCCCAAAAGCAGGACGTTGCTCTTGGTGATCTCCACCGAGTCGTCGGAGAAGTAAATGCGCTTGTAATGGTTGTAGACAGCTACGGAAAGGGCCACCTTGGCATTGTCCTGGCCCACCACATATTCGTCCAGCTTTTTCTTGATCTCCTGGGGCTTGGGAAGCAGTATGCCCACTTCCTTCTCATCGCTGCGGCCCTTTTTCAGGCGGTCCTCGTCCTCAATGATGGACATGCACAGCCTGACGCAGGCGTCGCAGATGTAGACCCCCGAGCCGGCGATCAATCGCTCCGCGACTGCCTGAGGCTTGCCGCAGAAGGAGCAGCAGATCTCATTGTCGTTCACACCCGGCATCTGTCCACTTCCCTTCTCTTTTTATCGGTGCTCAATGACCTTGTCGATCAGACCGTACTCCAGAGCCTCCTGGGCGGTCATGAAATTGTCCCGCTCCGTGTCCCGCTGGACCACTTCCAGGGGCTGGCCGGTGCGCTCGGAAAGGATCTGGTTCAGCTTTTCCTTCACCCGGAGGATGTGGTTTGCGTGGATGCTGATGTCCGTGGCCTGGCCCTGGGCGCCGCCGCTGGGCTGGTGAATCATAATCTCGCTGTTGGGCAGGGCAAAACGCTTGCCCTTGGCGCCGGCAGCCAGCAGGAAGGCCCCCATAGAGGCCGCCATGCCGATGCAGATGGTGGATACGTCGCACTTGATATACTGCATGGTGTCATAAATGGCCATGCCGTCGGTGATGACGCCGCCGGGGCTGTTGATGTAGAGGGAGATGTCCTTCTCCGGGTCCTGTCCCTCCAAATACAGCAGCTGGGCCACAATCACGCCGGCAGAGGCGCTGTTCACATCCTCGTTGAGAAGGATGATGCGATCATTCAGCAACCGGGAGAAAATATCGTAGGAACGCTCGCCCCGGTTGGTCTGTTCCACAACATAAGGGATTAAGCTCATGTACCGCTTGGCTCCTTTCACAAACAACTTTAGTATGAAAGCAAACAGTAAGATTTATTCCGAAAGGAGGGGATTTAGCCCTCGGTTTTTTCCTCAGCGGGCTGCTCTTCCTCGGCTTTGGCCTTTTTCCGAGGGGCGCGCTTCTTGGGAGCGGGCTTCTCCACTTTCTTCTCCTCGTCCTTGGCCTCCTGGATCACGGCGTTCTCCCGGATGAAGTCGATGGCCTTCTGGTTGCGGATGTCCCCGTTGAGGCCCTCCACGGTGACCAGGTTCTTTACGCTCTCCAGGGGCATGCCGTAGGAGTCGGCCAGCTTCTGGTACTCCGCCTCAGTCTCCTCCTCGGTGGGCTCCAGGCCCTCCAGCTCGGCGATCTTCTCCAGGCCCAGGCGCACCTTCACCTGGCGCTCTGCCTGGGGCTTGTACTGGGTGCGCAGGTCATCCGTGGACTGGCCGGTGTACTTCAGGTAGGTCTCCAGCTTCAGGCCCTGGGACTGGAGGCGGTAGGCGAAGGAGTTGATGATCTCGTCCACCTCGTTTTCCACCATCTCGTCGGGGATCTCGGCCTGGACCTTCTCGATGACGGCATCCACCAGCTGGTTCTCCACATCGGCGTCTGCGGCCTTCTCCCTCTGGGAGAGCAGGCGCTTCTGGATGTCGCTGCGGTAGTCGGCCAGGGTGTCGAACTCGCTGACGTCCTTGACAAACTCGTCATCCACCTCGGGAAGCTCTTTCTTCTTCAGCTCGTGGAGCTTGATCTTGAAGACAACGGGCTTGCCCTTGAGCTCTTCCGCGTGGTAGTCCTCGGGGAAAGTCACGTTGATGTCGAACTCGTCGCCCACATTGTGGCCCACCACCTGCTCTTCAAAGCCGGGGATGAACTGGCCGGCGCCCAGGGTAAGCTCGTAATTTTCCGCCTTGCCCCCGTCAAACTGCTTGCCGTCCAAATAGCCGTCGAAGTCGATAGTGGCGATGTCGCCGGTCTCAGCGGGGCGGCCCTCCACATGGGTCACCCGGGAGTTGCGCTCCCGGACCCGCTCAATCTCCTGGTCGATGTCCCCCTCAGAGACAGCCACAGGCTCCTTAAACACCTCGATGCCCTTGTAGCCTTCAATGGTGGCCTCGGGCTTGGTGACCACAGTGAGCTTGCAGAGAAGGCCCTTCTCCTTGCTGACCTCGTCGAGTTTGAACTCGCCGACGCTGATCACTTCCAGGCCGGACTTCTCCACGGCCTCCATGACCATGGGGCGGTACAGGTGATCGATGGCGGCCTCGTAGAAGACCTCTTCGCCATAATATTTCTCAATAAAAGCCCGGGGGGCATGGCCCTTGCGGAACCCGGGGATATTCATCTTCTTGCTCTCCCGCTTGTAGACGGCGTTGATGGCCTCGTTAAAGTCCGCAGCGCTGACTTCCAGCTCCAGCTCGTAACGGTTGGTTTCCACTTTGTTGGTCGATTTTACATTCATGATCTCTTATTCCTCTCAAAATAAACTTACCGAAGTAACTGTGTAATTATATCACAGGCCGGACAAAGAATCCATACGTTTCCCGCAAATATTTCAGGAAAATCCGGAAAAACGCCAGTTTACTCCACCAGCACAGGGCAAAATTGCAAATGGTCTGCGGAGATCAGCCGCATTTTGACGCCCTGGTATTCTCCCACAAGGGCCTTTTGGGCGGCGTACTGGCCGTGGATGTGGCCAAAGTAGCAGCGGCCCACCTGGTTTTCCACCAGCAGCTCCAAGATCTCCCGGCAGGCCATGTCGTCGTACACAGGGGGATAGTGGAGAAAGGCCACCGGCTCCCCGCCCAGTTTTTTGGCCTCGGCCAAAGAGGCGCTGAGGCGGCCCGCCTCCCGGGCCACAATCTTCTTGTCCTCCGCGCTCTCCGAGTTGTACAGCCACCCTCTGGTGCCGCACAAAGCCTTGCCCTCCACCAGATACGCGCAGTTGTGCAGCACCCGCATATCGGAAAAGCCGTGTTCCAGAAGGAACTGGTCGATTTTGCTCCGGGTGGACCACCAGTAGTCGTGGTTGCCCTTTAAAAGCACCTTGCTGCCGGGAAGGCTGTGGAGGAACTGGAAGTCCAAAAAGGCGTCTTCCAGCTTCATGGCCCAGGAAATATCCCCCGCTATGACCACCGTGTCCCCCTCCCGCACCACGCGCCGCCAGTTTTCCTCCAAGCGCCGCACATATCCCTGCCACCCCCGGAACACGTCCATGGGATTCTCCCCGTTTAGGGAGAGGTGCAGGTCTGCGATGACAAACAAGCTCATGGGGCAATCCCCAGGGCGGAGAGCACATAGTCCGCCGCCCCTTCCCGGGAGATGCACTGGGAAAAGCGCTCCGGCTTGTCCCGCAGGGCCCGGAGCTGGGCGGGGGCAGCCTGGCCGGTGAGGCCTTCCAGGGCTTGCAGGTTGGAAAAATCATCCCCGCAGGGCAAAGCCCCTTGCAGGGCCTCCAGGACGCTGCCGGAGAACTTGTAGGGGTTCGCGGTGGAGGCGATCACCGTGGGGACGGGGTCTCCCCCCTCCCCCAGGTACTGGCGGTCCACGTCCACCGCCACGGCAGTGTGGGTGTCGCAGAGATAGCCCTCCTGGTCCCAGAGCTTCCGGATGGTCTCAAAGGTGCCCCCATCCCCACAGAAGCCCCCGTAGAACAGCTCCTGCATTTTGGCCTTTACCCCGGCATCCACCTGGTAGACGCCCTCTGCGGCCAGCTCTCTCATCCACCCGGCGAGGGTTCCGCTGTCCTCGCCGCACAGGTCGTAGAGCAGCCGCTCCAGGTTGCTGGAGATCAGGATGTCCATGGAGGGGGAGGCGGTGGCGTGGAAGTCCCGCCGGCGGTCGTAGACCCCGGTTCGGATGAAGTCCGTGAGGACCTTGTTCGCGTTGGAAGCGCAGACAAACTTCCGGACAGGCAGGCCCATCTTCCGGGCGTAATAGGCGGCAAGGATATTCCCAAAGTTCCCCGTGGGCACCACCACATCCATGGGCTGCCCCAGGGAGAGCTCCTCGCGCCGCGCCAGCTCCAGATAGGCGAACACATAGTAGACAATCTGGGGCAGCAGCCGCCCCCAGTTGATGGAGTTGGCGCTGGAGAATAACATCCCCTGCCGGGCCAGCTTTTCCTGGAGGATGGGGTCGGTGAAGATCTTCTTCACGCTGGTCTGGGCGTCGTCAAAGTTCCCCTCAATGGCGCAAACGGCCACATTATCCCCTTCTTGGGTGGCCATCTGCCGCTTCTGCATGGGGCTGACCCCATCCCGGGGGTAGAACACCAGGATGCGCGTCCCGGGCACGTCTTTAAAGCCCTCTAGGGCGGCCTTGCCCGTGTCCCCCGAGGTGGCGGTCAAGATCACCGCCTCTTTCCCATCCCCCGCCTTTCCCAGGGCAGTGGTGAGAAAATGGGGCAGAATCTGCAGGGCCATGTCCTTAAAGGCGCAAGTGGGGCCGTGCCAAAGCTCCAGCAGGAACTTCCTCTCCCCGCCCGCTGTGAGGGGGATGAGCTTGACAGGGGGATCCCCGGAAAACTTCTCTTCTGTATAGGCCCGATCCACGCAAGAGGCGATCTCCTCCTGGGAAAAATCGGACAAAAAGAGTCCGAAGATCTCCTTGGCCAGGTCCTTGTAACCCATCCCCAAAAGGACGGGGAACCGGGCGGACAGGTCCGGGAAGGCCTCCGGCACAAAGAGTCCGCCCTCCTCGGAGATCCCCTGGGCGATCACCTGGGAGGCCGTCAGCCGGAGCTGGGAGTTGCGGGTGCTTTTATAGCGCATAGTATCACCTGGTTTCCGTTGTCTTTGGTTTTTCGCGGTCAATCTCGCTTTTAGACGCTATTACTATACCGTACTTTCGCCTTTCTGTCAAAGCAAACCCTCCCGGGCGAACATCCGGGCGGCGTTGCCGTAAAAGAGCTTTTCCAAAAGTGCCTGGGGATAGTTGCGGCGCAAAAAGAGCTCGTAGAGCTGAGGGACGGCCTCCAAGCCCGGCATGTCGGCAGGGAGCGCCGCCCCGTCGAAGTCGCTGCCCATGGCCAAGGTGTCCTCTCCCCCTAAGGAGAGAAAGTGTTCTGCGTGGCGCAGCACGTCCTCCATTGCGGCCTGTTCCGGCCGGTCGTTTAAAAAGCCCTTGTAGAAGTTGAGCCCCACCAGCCCCCCGGCGTCCCGGATGGCGGTAAACTGCTCGTCGGTCAGGTTGCGGGGATGGCCGCAGACCGCCTTCGCGTTGGAATGGGAAGCGACAACAGGCTTTTTCGCCAGAGCCATCACATCCCAAAAGAGCTCGGGGCTGGCATGGGATACGTCCACCAAAATGCCCGCCTGTTCCAGGGCAGGCACAACCTGCCGGCCAAAGGGGGTAAGCCCCCCGTCGCCCGAAGCCATCACCCCCCGGCCCAGCTCGTTTTCCCCATTCCAGGTGAGGGTGAGCATGGCCACGCCCCTGTCCTTCAAAACCTGGACGCGCTCCAGTTTTCCCCCCAGCACCGAGCCGTTTTCCACCGTGAGGACGGCCCCAACGCCCCCTTGGCTCTCCACCGCGGCCAGGTCCTCCCGGCGGCGGCAGAGGCGCAGGGCGCCGCCGCTCCCCGATGCCTGGCGTTCCAGGAGGTCCGCGGCCTGGCAAAACCCCTGGAAGGCCTCTTCCCCCCGCACGCTGTCGTGAAGCCAAACCGCGAAGCACTGGACGTAAGTTCCCAGCCTCCGGGCCCGTTCCAGGTCTATGTGCAGGCCGTTCCTCTCAAGGGAGAGGCCATATCCCGCGCACTCTGTGAGGGTGTCGCAGTGCAGGTCAAAATAACGCATGGCAATTCCTCCTATAGGGAAAAGCGCCCTCTGGCTTCAGAAGGCGTTTTCCAGGTATTCTTCCCCTACGACTTCCCCCCTGCGCAGGTATACGGCTGCGGCGTCAAACCGGGGCTGCAGCCCGGTGGGGTTGCGGGCCAGATAGTCCTTCGCGGCTGCGAGAATCTTCCTCTGCTTCTGGGGGGTGATGGCCTCAAAGGGGGGCACCAGGCTGCCCTTCTCCCTGGTTTTTACCTCCACAAAGGCCAGGTACTCCCCCTTTTGGGCGATGATGTCGATCTCCCCAAAGCGGGAGTGGTAATTTTGAGCCACCACCCGGTAGCCCCTCTTTTCCAGCCAGCGGGCGATGTGGGCCTCTCCCCGCTTCCCTGCGCCCGGGCTCACAGGCTCTTCCCCCCCAGGTTCTTCAGGAAGCTCCGCCGGTGGATGGGCAAAAGGCCGTATTTTTCTATGGCCTCGTAATGGGCCTTGGTGCCGTAGCCCTTGTGCTTGCCAAAGCCATATGCGGGATAGAGCTCGTCCCATTCACGCAGGAGCCGGTCCCGGCTCACTTTGGCCAAGATGGACGCCGCCGCGATGCTGGCGCACTGGGCGTCCCCCTTTACCACCGTCTCCCCGGGCAGGCCCAAGGGCGGCATACGGTTGCCGTCCACCAGGACCCACCCCGGCGCGGCCTGGAGGCTGGCGCAGGCCCGCTCCATGGCCAAAAAGGTGGCCTGCAGGATGTTGATCTCATCGATCTCCTGGGCGCTGGCCCAGCCCACGCCCCAGGCCAGGGCCTTCTCCTGGATCAGGGGAAACAGCGCCTCCCGTTTTTTCTCCGTGAGCTTTTTGGAGTCGTTGAGGCCCTCTATGCCGCAGTCCAGGGGCAGGATAACGGCGGCCGCGCACACCGGCCCCGCCAAGGGGCCCCGGCCGGCTTCGTCAATGCCGCAGACCGGGCTGTGCCCCGCCTCTGCGGCCCTGCGTTCCCAGGCGAACCAGTCCGCGGGCTGCGCTTTTGAAAGGGTGGTTGCCACAAAAAGTCCTCCTCTCCCGGCCCGATGGACCCGGTGGTTACAAGGGGTCAAGGGCGCTCCAGGGTGATGCGCCCCAGCTTGCCGCCCCGGTATCCGTCCAA
>CALWIE010000087.1 GCA_944380625.1 uncultured Clostridia bacterium | reverse complement strand
CGAGATTTTGGCCCCAGGCCTCTTTGAGAGAGCGGGAGATGGGGTGGTCGGAGTAGCTTTCCGCCAGGGCGGCCATTTCCAGCAGGCCGCTTTCGGAATACTCCTCCGGGTGGATGGCCGTCACGTTAAAGACGCCCTTTGTCAGGGTGCCGGTCTTGTCAAAAACCAGGATCTCCGCCTTGGAGAGCACCTCCAGGTAGTTGCCGCCCTTTACCAGGATGCCCTGGCGGGAGGCCCCGCCAATGCCCCCAAAGAAGCTGAGAGGCACAGAGATGACCAGGGCGCAGGGGCAGGACACCACCAGGAAGATGAGGGCCTTCTGCACCCAGCCCACCCAGTCCCCCACAAAGAGAGGGGGCACCAGGGCCAGGGCCAGGGCGCAGAACACCACCACGGGGGTGTAGTACCGGGCGAAACGGGTGATGAAGTTTTCCGCCTTGGCCTTTTTTATGCTGGAGTTCTCCACCAGGTCCAGGATCTTCTGGACGGTGGACTCCCCAAAGGGCTTTGTCACCTGCCCCCGCAAAAGGCCGTTCTGGTTGACGCAGCCCCTGATGACATCATCCCCGGGCTGCACCTGCCGGGGCACGCTCTCCCCTGTCAGGGCGGAGGTGTTCACCAGGGACTGGCCCTCCAGCACCACCCCGTCCAGGGGGATCTTCTCCCCGGCCTTGACGGTGATGGCGTCCCCCACCGCCACCTCTTCCGGGTCCACCTGGAGGAGCTTTCCGTCCCGCTCCACGTTGGCGTAGTCCGGGCGGATATCCATGAGGCTAGCGATGGATTTGCGGGACTTGCCCACGGCGTAGCCCTGGAAGAGCTCCCCCACCTGGTAGAACAGCATGACGAACACCGCCTCGGGGTACTCGCCGTGGCCGAAAAAGCCGGTGCAGAAGGCCCCCACCGTGGCCAGGGCCATGAGGAAGTTCTCGTCGAACACCTGGCCGCGGGCGATGTTCCGGGCGGCCTTCCACAGCACGTCCCAGCCAATGGTGAAATAGGATGGGAAGAAGAGCAAAAACCGCCAGGGCCCCTGGTAGGGCACCAGCACCGCGGCGATGAGCAGCGCGGCGCTGACGGCGATGCGGACAACCATTCGTTTCTGTTTTCCTGTCATGGCATTCAATCCCTCTTTCAGGGGAAGGCGCCAGGCCGCCCCCTTTATTTCACTTTTTTCCTTACCTTTTGGCCTTATTTTACGTGGACCACGCAGTCGGGCTCCACCCGCTTGCAGGCCTTTACCACCTGCTTGAGGATGTCGTCGAAGCGGTTTTCGTCCGCCTCCAGGACGAGCTTTTGAGTCAGGAAGCTGACGCTGGCGTCGGAGACGCCTTCGATCTTTTTGATAGCGTCCTCCATTTTGGCGGCGCAGTTGGCGCAGTCTAAATCGGTGAGCTTGTAGGTCTTTTTCATGGGGGATGGCTCCTTTGCAAATGTTTTTTAGGTTCCTTTACTCGGTGACGTGGTCCATGCCCTGGCCCAGGATGGTGCGCACGTGGCTGTCGGCCAGGGAGTAGAACACCGTCTTCCCCTCCCGGCGGTACTTGACAAGCTTGCTCTTTTTGAGCACTTGCAGCTGGTGGGAGATGGCCGACTGGGTCATACCCAGCAGCTGGGCGATGTCGCACACGCACATTTCGGACTCGAACAGCACATACAAAATCTTGATGCGGGTGGAGTCGCCAAAAATTTTAAACAGCTCCGCCAGGTCGAAGAGAGTCTCCTCCGGGGGCATCTCCCGGTTGACCCGTTCCACGATCTCCCGGTGGACGAACATGAACTCGCACCCGGGGGCGTTTTTCCTTTCGGGCATTTCCCATCATCCTTTCATATGAGCGATTGTTCATGTATATAGAATACACCTCCCCCCTCCCCTTGTCAAGAGGGAAAATAAAAAAAGCCCCGGGAAAATCCCGGGGCCCGGCTGAATTTTACTTTTACAGGGAGGCGCTGGGCTGGAGGGGAGCGTCTTCCTCCGGGGCCTGGAGGATCCACCGGCCCTTGCCCTGGGCCTTGGCCTGGTACAGGGCCCTGTCCGCCTGTTGGTAAAGGGCGGCGAAGGGGACCTTCCCCGCCGCGCAGGCCCCCACGCTGCAACAGGCTCCCACGTCCTGCTCCCGCCAGCGGATGCGGGAGACCTCCTCCACCAGGCGGCGGGCCGCCTCTTCCAGCCGGGCGGGGCCGGCGGCCTCCAGGGCCACGGCGAACTCATCCCCGCCCACGCGGCCCACGCCCACCGCCTCTGGGAACACCTCCCGGAGCTTGTCCGCCGCCTGCTGGAGCACGTGGTCCCCGCAGGGATGGCCGAAGCAGTCGTTGACCCCTTTGAAGTCGTCCAAATCCACCATGACCAGGGCGACCTCCTCCCCGGCCCGCAGGTGCAGCTCCACGCACTCCTGGAAGGCCCGGCGGTTGAGAAGCCCGGTGAGGGGGTCCTTTTGGAGCAGCAGGTGGAGGCTGCGGTTCATGTCCTCAATCTCCCGGCGCTGGGAGATGACCACCACCCCGTTGTGGCCCCGGGTCAGGCTGATGGCCAGGGCCACCACTGTGGTGAGGGTCAGGTTGAGCATGTCCCCTGCCGGGACGCACCCCCAGGAAAGGGCCGCAAAGGTGAAGTACCCCAGGCCATAGGAGAGGAAGCTGTAAAAGCTGGGCATGAGGATAAACACGGAAAGCCCCAGCACGGCGGTGATGTACACGCTGATCTGGGCGGGGGGATTGGCCGCGAAGTCGTAGGCGTTCAGGCAGGCGTCCACAGCAGGCAGCACAGCACGCCCCCGTACTGGACCGCCCAGCGGGCCCGCCGGGACCTCTTTCGCAGCAGCCGCCAGAGGACCAGGTAGGCCGCCGCCCCCAAAAACAGGCCGCAGTACATGAAAAAATAGATGCGGTTGTTGAGGGTCCCCAGACCGGAACGGGAGAGGAACAGCACCCGGGCCATGTTGTACAGCTCCATGCCGAAGATCATCACGCAGATGACCAGCAGGGAGATGCGGTTGCGGGCCAGGGCGTGGTCCCAAAAATCCTCCCGGACAGAGGGCGGGATCTGAAAAAAGGCGAGGATCTTTTTCATGGGGGTCTTCCTCCTTTAGGGTCTCAAAAACAGCGGGAAAATCTTCCAAAAAAATCTCACTTCCAGCCTGGATGCCAGGCAGAATGCCTAGGTGTATTATAGCTTGGGCCGGGGAGTTTGTCAACGCGAACCCCCGGGAAAAAACTGGCAGGGGAATGTCCCCCAAGGGAGGCAAAACGCGAAAGGCCGCCCCCCAAAGGGGACGGCCTTTCTTGCAGCTATCTATTTAAGAGAGCTTGGCCCTTGGGCCTCACTGGAGGTTCAACCTCCGGGAGGTGGGGGCGGAAGAGGGGTTCTTCTTGGGAAGGACCAGCTTGAGCACGCCGTTTTCATAGCTGCCGGTGATCTCCTCGCTCTTGATGTTGGAGATGTCAAAGCTCCGGCTGAAAGAACCGTAGGAGCGCTCCCGGCGGATATAATTCGCGTTGTCGTCCTTCTCCTCTGTCTCGGAGTCCCGGTGGGCGGAGACAGTCAGGCAGTCGCCGTCGATGTCCACGGCGATGTCCTCCTTCTTCATCCCGGGCAGATCGGCCTCCAGCTCGAAGTGGTCGCCTTTATCCTGGATATCGGTGTTAAAACCGGCGGACATGTCCCCAAAGAAGGACTTCTCCCAATTTTCCAGCTCCCGGAAGGGGTTGTAGCGGGACAGATGGTTTCTGCGCTCAAAGGGCATCATATCGAACATACTCATACATCATACCTCCTGACAAAAGTGTTTCTGTACACGGTTTTCTCGGACGTTCTAAAAAAGCACTTTTCGCTTTTGTCCTCACCTTTCTTTCTGTTTCTATAAGGTATTGTAAGGGCCGTGTATGACAGAATTATGGTAACTTCGTGAACAAATCATGAATTTTAGCACTCTTACATTTTGAGTGCTAATGTTTTCAGGCATTGCGCCAAATTTTGCATATGGTATAACGCATCTCGCTTTTTTCTTCAAAAAAACAGTTGACAGCCTCCCGTCAAAATGCTAAAATGAACAAGCAAAATTTGAGATAGGGGTATAGCTCAGTTGGTAGAGCAGCGGTCTCCAAAACCGCGTGCCGAGGGTTCAAGTCCTTCTGCCCCTGCCAAAAAAGTCAGGTATCGCTTCTGCGGTACCTGACTTTTTCGTTAGTGT
>CALWIE010000086.1 GCA_944380625.1 uncultured Clostridia bacterium | reverse complement strand
AAAAGCCTCGGTTGTTAAAATCCGAGGCTTTTTTACGAGGTGTGGCTCAGTTTGGTAGAGCGCTACGTTCGGGACGTAGAAGTCGCAGGTTCAAATCCTGTCACCTCGACCAGCGGCAAGCTGCCGCTCCCAAGCCGCGGTCATCACTTTTGTGGTGACCGCGATTTTTATTGCCCGCGTTTTTCATTGCCATCTATTTTATCACCCCCAACCCACGTCGCCGCGGACGGCATATCGTTCGCGGCGACTTTTTTGCAAAAGTCACCGCTCATTCATTCTGTCGCGGCTCCTTTCCAAATCGAACCCGCTGCGCTGGGCTTCGATTTGGTTTTCTTTTCTAAGGGTCTCAAGTCCTATAATTCTACTCGGACCACGTCTTTTTTGCCTACGGCACAAAAAGCCGCCGGGTGCGCCGCCCGCGCCGTTCACTCTTGTGGGCGGCGCTTTTTGTTTTGGGGAGGATCGGAGGCTTGTCCGGCAGGGCGGGGCCTCCCGCCCCTCAAAGGCCTCCCCGGGAAGCTCCCGGGAAAGGGCCCTCTGGGACTTTATAAACCGCGGTTTAGAAAGAATCCTAAAGGAGGCTGCCAAAGGTTGGAAAACCCTGTCGGAAAGGGCAAAAACATGTGCCCGGTTGGCCAGGGGATTGTAAGAAACTTGTAAAGTATTTTAACGGGTCTTTGTAAGCATTGGGGATTAGACTCAGTACCGTAAAGCCCCAGGGGGTTCCCAGGGCTTTCCCAGAAGGGCCCGCGCCCTTCCAATCTTCAAACAAAGGGGAAACATACGTATGAAGAAAATTCTTGCGGCCGCCCTTGTGCTGACCATGGCCCTGTCCATGGCTGCCTGCAGCGGCGACACCACCTCTTCTGCTGGCGACACCTCTACCAATTCCACCAGCAGCACCTCCGAGACCCAGGACTCCAGCCTCACCTCTGAGGCAGGCGATTCCTCCCTGGTTTCCGATTCCTCTGTGGCGGAGTAAAAAAGGAAGGCGTACAAAAAGGGCTGGCCTAAAAGGCCAGCCCTTTTCTTTTGCTTTTGGGAATTTTAAAAGGCGAAGATCCCGGCGGTGAGGGTCCGTTCCCTGCCGTCGGGGAGGAGGAGCCGGGCCTCGCAGTCGAAGGGGACGGTGACGCTGCCGTGGAGCTCCTCGCCCACATAGCGCCACTCCACCCGGTACTCCCCGGCGGCGGTGTCCAGGCGCAGCTTGGCCCAAGGGATGCGCCGGTCGGGCATGGGGCGGATCAGGGCCTTTTTGTAGCCGGGGGCCTCCTCCACCGGGTTTAGGCCGCAGAGGTTCCGGTACATCCAGTCCACAATGGAGCCGTAGGCATAGTGGTTCAGGCTGTTCATCCCCGTGCCGCTGATGGACCCGTCGGGCAGGATGGAGTTCCAACGCTCCCACACGGTGGTGGCGCCCATAGACACCTCGTACAGCCAGCTGGGGTAGTCGTCGTTGAGGAACAGGGTGTAGGCCAGGTCGTTGGCCCCGTTGTCCGAAAGGGCCCGGCACAGGAAGGGCGTGCCGCAAAAGCCCGTGTCCAGGTGGTTGCCCCGGGCGGCGATGCGCTCCCTCAAAGCCTGGAGTACCACGTCCCGGGTCCCCTGGGGATAGAGCTCAAAATGGAGGGCCAGCACGCAGGCGGTCTGGGTCACGGGGATCTTAAAGGTCCCGTCCTCCCGGAAGTACTCCTCCCGAATGGCCCCTTTGATCTTCCGGGCCAGGGTTTCGTAGTCCTTTTGGTCCTTTTCATAGCCCAGGGCCTTGGCCGCCTTGGCTGTAAGGGTGGCGGAGTAGTAGTAAAAGGCCGTGGCGGTGTAGGGGAGGCTGGTGGCCCCAAAGGGGTTTTGGGTGTCCCCGTCCTCCCGGTCCAGGGCCAGCCAGTCCCCCAGCTGCCTGCCTCGCAGCCAAAGGCCCCGGCCCCCGTCGGCCTCGTCGTCCCGGCGGACGCACTCCAGCCAGGTCTTCATCACAGGATACTCCCGGCGCAGCTGGGACAAGTCCCCGTAGTTTTCGTAGACCGCCCAGGGCATCATGGTGGCCACGTCCCCCCAGATGGCGCAGCCCCGGCCCTCGCCCAGCTCGTCAAAGGGCTCTTTCTCCCCCTGGGGGACTTTCAGCATGGGCACAAAAATGGGCGCCACCCCGCCAAAGGCCTTTTCCTGCTGGCCGACGGGGAAGAGGAAGTGGTGGAAAAAGGCGGGCATGTAGATGTTCTTGCAGGCGGTGGAGGCGATGATGGCCGCGTCCCCGGTCCAGCCCAGGCGCTCGTCCCGCTGGGGGCAGTCGGTGGGCAGGTCCAGGAAGTTGGCAAACTGGCCCCACAGGGCGTTGTGGAACAGCTGGTTGACCCGGCTGTCCGCCGTCTCGATAGAGCCGATGGGGTCGATGTCCGAGCGCAGGTGGATGCCGGTAAAGTCCTCCGGGCGCACCTGCCCAATCCCCTCCGCCTTCACATAGCGGAAGCCGTAAAAGGTAAAGCGGGGCCGGACGTGGGCGGCCTTCCCGTTGGAGACATACCGGTACTCCGCCCGGGCGGTGCGCAGGTTGTCCCGGTAGAAGCACCCGTCCTGGAGCACCTCGCCGTAGGTCAGCACAATCTCCGTCCCGGCGGGCTCGTCCGCCTCAAACTCCACCCAGCCGGTCATGTTCTGGCCAAAGTCCAGCACCGTCTCCCCTTTTTTCGTGTGGAGCACCGTGGGGGAGAAGCTGGCCTTTTTCACGATCTTGGGGCTCAGCCGGGCCATGAGCTTGCCCGGGTCCTCTGTGCCGGGGACCACCCCCCGGGCCTGCTCCCCCTGTCCGGGGCGGGACCACCCGGGAATCTCCCGGCGGGCGTCCCGGTGCTCCCCGTCGTAGATGTTGCTGAAGGTGACAGGGGAGGGGAGGGCCTTCCAGGAGAGGTCCGTGGGGATCACCTGCTCCGAGCCGTCCTCCAGGGTGGCGTGGATCTCGCAGATGGCCTGCATGGTGTCCCCATATAGGTTGTGATACCGGTCGAAAATGATGTCCCCCTTGTACCAGCCGGGGCCCAGGGCCAGGCCCACCCGGTTCTCCCCGGGGACCAAAAGGGCTGTCAGGTCGAAGGTCTGGTACTCCAGCTGGAAGTCATAGCAGTGATAGCCCGGCAGCAGGTATTCGTCCCCGGCCTTCTGGCCGTTTACCTCCAGCTCGTAGATGCCCAGGCCGCACACATAGGCCCGGGCCTCTTTCACCGGCCCCGGCAGGGTGAAATCCTTCACGAGCAGGGGCTGGGCCTCCTTGTCGGGAAAGTCCGCGGCGATCCACTGGGCGGCCCAGGGCTCGTCCATTTTGGCGGTCTCAAACCAGGAGGAGGCACTGGCGCAGTCTCCCCCGTCCCCCCAGACGGTCACCGTCCACCGGTAGCGGGTCCGGGGGAGGAGGTCCACAGGGGCCTCAAACCCCAGGGAGGAGATGTCCTCCCTGGGGCCGCTGTCATACACGGGCTCCCCGGCGGCAGTGGTTAGGGTGATCCGGGCTTTTTTCTGGCGCTTGTCCTGGGTGTCCTCCGCCACCCAGGAGAACACCGGGCGCTCCATAAAGAGGCCCAGGGGCTCGGTCACGTGGTTTGTGCGCAAATGGGTCAGCTTCAAAATACATACCTCCTTGTCTTGGGGAAAAGGGCTCTATCTCGCCTCTTGCCAGCTGTAGGGCAAAAGGTCTCCCACCGGGACAGCGGTGCCCTCCGCCACCAGCACCAGGGCCTGGGGGTTCCCCAGCTGCATCAAAAACTCCCGGCACCGGCCGCAGGGGGGCATGATATTCCCCTGGGACCCCACCGCCACTATTTTTTCCACGCGGTCCTCTCCGGCGGTGACCATGGCGGCAATGGCGGCGTGCTCGGCGCAAAAGCCCAGGCTGCAGGCGGTGTCGATGCACACGCCCCGGTATACATTGCCCTTGTCCGTGACCAAAGCGGCGGCTACGCCGCCGGCCTCCACGTCCTCGGAGACACGCCGGGGGTTTAGGACCTCTAGGGCCTTTTGATAGAGCTCGTCAAATTCCATGTTGGCACCTCATTTCACTGAAAATCATAGCTGAAAACGCCCCCAAAAACCAGAACGTTTTTTTAGAAAATTGGGACGAAACTTTACGAGGAGCCCTCCTCCGCCTGGCGGCGCCGGGCCGTTTCCTCCACAGCCCGCGCCAGCCAGCCTTCCCCGGCCCGCTCCAGGGGGATGGGGATCTCCTGGATGGGGTCCCCGGGCCGGGGGCGGGGCAGGCCCTCCGGCAAAAAGGGAAGCCCCACTTCCCGCAGGGAGAACACCCGGCCATGAAGCCAGCCCACCGGCTGCCCGCCGCAATAGACGCACAGGCACCCAAACATCTTTTTCAGCCGGATGGGAAGCCCTTCCAAAGCGTCCAGCCACCGCTTTACCACTTCTTTTTCGGGGTATGCCATTGCCGCTTTCTCCTTCCCGGATGGTTTACCTGTATTGTAGCACGGGGGAGAGGGGATGTCCACGGACCCCCTGGGAAAAACTTTTGGGAAAACGCATTGACTATCCCAGGGTTTTCCCCTATGATAAAACTGCTAGATGTCCAATCATTTTTGGGAAGGAAGGTAACGCTCTATGGAAAAGAAATTTGCTCGCATCACCCTGGACAAGGATTTTCAGATCAGCCGGGTGGACAAGCGGGTTTACGGCTCCTTTATTGAACACCTGGGCCGGGCGGTGTACGGCGGCATTTACCAGCCGGGCCACCCCACGGCGGACGAGGAGGGCTTCCGCCGGGACGTGCTGGACCTGGTCCGGGAGATCGGGGTGCCCATCGTCCGGTATCCCGGAGGGAACTTCGTCTCCAACTTCTACTGGGAGGACAGCGTGGGCCCCGTGTCGGAGCGTCCCCGCCGGCTGGAGCTGGCCTGGCGCAGCACCGAGCCCAACCTGGTGGGCGTCAACGAGTTCGCCTCTTGGGCCCAAAAGGCCGGCTGCGACGTGATGATGGCGGTGAACCTGGGCACCCGGGGCATCGAGGCCGCCTGCAACCTTTTGGAGTACTGCAACCATCCCTCCGGCACCAAGTACAGCGACCTGCGGATCTCCCACGGGGTGCAGGACCCCCACAACATCAAGGTGTGGTGCCTGGGCAACGAGATGGACGGCCCCTGGCAGACCGGCCACAAAACCGCCCGGGAGTACGGCCGCCTGGCCGACGAGACCGCCAAGGCCATGAAGCAGATCGACCCCTCCCTGGAGCTGGTGGCCTGCGGCAGCTCCAACACCAATATGCCAACCTACCCCCAGTGGGAGGCCACCGTCCTGGAGGAGGCCTACGACAGCGTGGACTTCCTCTCCCTGCACACCTACTACGGCAACCGGTTCAACGATACCCGGAACTTCCTGGCCCAGTCCGACGACATGGACCGGTTCATCCGCACCATCATCGCCACCTGCGATTTCGTCAAGGCGAAAAAGCGTTCTAAAAAAGACATCATGCTCAGCTTCGACGAGTGGAACGTGTGGTTCCACGCCAACGAGGCCGACGACGACCAGATGAAGAACCGTCCCTGGAGCGTTGCCCCCCACCTGCTGGAGGACCACTACGACTTTGAGGACGCCCTGCTGGTGGGCCTGATGCTCATCACCCTCTTAAAGCACTCCGACCGGGTGCGCATGGCCTGCCTGGCCCAGCTGGTCAACGTCATCGCCCCCATCATGACCGAGGAGAACGGCCCCGCCTGGCGGCAGACCATCTTCTACCCCTACCTTCACGCCAGCAAGTACGGCCGGGGCGTGGCCCTGAACACCGCCCTGCGCTCCTCCAAGCACGACACCCGGGACTTCACCGACGTGACAGACGTGGAGGCTGCGGCTGTGTGGAACGACGAGAAGGAAGAGCTTACCATCTTCGCCGTGAACCGGGACCTCCAGGAGGACATCCTCCTGGAGGCCGACCTGAAGAGCTTTGGGGACTACCGGCTCCTAGAGCACATTGTGCTGGAGCATGAGGACATGAAAGCGGTGAACACCGCCGCCTCCCAGAAGGTGGCCCCCAAGGCCGCTTCCGGCCGGGATGAGCTCAAGGACGGTGTCCTCCAAAGCCGCTTGGGCAAGGCCAGCTGGAACGTGATCCGCCTGGGAAAGTAAGAACACCTCTGCCATAAAACACAGGCGCCCGGGGAGAAGTCCCCCGGGCGCCTGTGTTCTACAAAAAGCCCCCGGCAGGGCGCCGGGGGCTTTGCTTTCCATTATTGCGGGATTCAGGCCAGGTTGTAGGCGTTTAAGATCATCACGCAGGCCTGGGCGCGGATGGCGTCGCTCTTGGGGGCGCAGCGGTTGTCCTCCACCCCGTTGACCACGCCCTGCTCCCGGCAGGCGTACACCGCGTCCTTGGCCCAGGAGGAGATGGAGCTGTCGTCGGCAAAGGCCTGGGCGCCCCCCTGGTAGGTGAGCCCGGCGTACCGGGCCAGGGTCACGCAGATCTGCTCCCGGGTGATCTTGGACTGGGGAGAGAAGCCGCTGCCGGTGCCGTTCATAATCCCCTGGGCGGTGACCCAGTTCACGGCGCTGGCGTACCAGGCGTTTTCACTCACATCCCCGTAGAGGGTGGCCCCCTCGTACAGGGTCAGGTCCACGCCCTCCAGGTTTGCCAGGGCCTTGGCAAACTCCGCCCGGGTGATGGTGTCCCGGGGGCGCATACGGCCGTCGTCCCCCTCAAAGAGGCCCACGGCCACTGCCTCCTCCAGGCTTGCGTAGTACCAGTCGGTGGTGGTGAAATCCGTGAACACCGATCCCCCCTCCAGCACCGTGGCGGTGGCCACAGGGCTCAGCTGCCCGTCCAGCATGGACACGGCCTTGAAGGTGGTGCCCCCATTCAGGTAGATGGGGCCGGTGTAGGGGATGCTCTCCCCGGTGGGATCGGAGCCGTCGGTGGTGTAGAAGATCTCCTCCTCCTCGCTGGCGGCTGTCATGGTCACATAGCCGTCCTCCCAGGCGATGGTGGGGGTGTCGGGGGTGTGCAGGTCGCCGGTGATTTCCACATACAGGGAGGAGAGATAGCCTGTGGCCCCAGAGGAGAGCACGATCTCATACCACAGGGAAGAGGAGGCGCTCCCGTCGGAGACGGCCTGGCCGGTGACCTGGCCCACCACCTGGAGCTGGGTGCCCTTGCGCAGGTTGGCCAGCACCGAGGACTGGGTGTTGGGCTGGGACCGGACGTTGACGCCGTCGCCGGTGAGCACCCCGTTGTAGCCGCTGGTGGGGCCGTCGGGGGTCACCGGGTTGTAGCCGGCGCCCACCTCATAGCCCACGCCGATGCTCTCCAGGTAACTTGCCACGGTGCCGGCGGAGGCGTAGCCGTTGTTTTTCAGGGAGCCGTCGTTCTTCAAGGGGTTGCCCTCGCTGTCCAGGGCGACGCCGTCCGCCCCGATGGTGTAGCCGTCGGCAGTGGTGCTCACGTCGTACTGGTAGTCGGTGTAGTGGTACATGGCCCCGTCAAACTCATACCAGCCGTTTGTGGGGTACTGGAGGCCGCAGTCGAACAGGTGCCACTCGGTCCAGCCCCGGCTGTAGACGCTGTCGTAGACCATGTTGACCCCGTAGGTGCTGTTGTCGGTGACCATGCCGTTGCCCACGTAGATGCCCACGTGGCTGTAGGGGTACTCGTAGTCGTACTCGTCCGGCATGGTGACGGACAGGCCGTGGATGCGGGGCAGCTCCTCCAGGCCGCCGTGCCAAACGGTGTTCAGCCGCACCTGGGAGCTGGCGCCGCCCATGCAGGAGGTGACGCCGTTGTCGATAAAGTAAGAGTACAACAGCCCGGCGCAGTCCGACTCCCGGATCCCGTCGCCGTTGGAGTCCCCGCCCTTGCCCCCGTAGACGTAGACCCAGTTTTCCCGGTAGGCGTCCAGGCCCCGCTGGGCAAAGCCCAGGGAGGTCACCGTGTTTGCGGCGGAGGCGCTCAGGGCCAGGCCCGGCAGGCTCATAAGAACCAGCGCGAGGCTCAAAAGCAGAGCCAGCAGCCGGACGCCCCGTTTGCTTTGATGTGTAGTCATAGGAAAAAATCCTCCCATCCATGTGATAAGAAAATGGCTGCGGGCGGCTTTTCCGGCCGCTCCGCCCTGGTGTCAAAAGTTACAAATCGATTACATCATACCACAAAATCCCCCAAGATGCAACGTTTGGGAGGAAATTCCAGCCGCTTCCCCAAAGGCGCGGGGAAAACCGGGAGACGCCGGGTTTTTCCCCGCCGGGGATTGACAGCTCCCGGCCCTTCGGGATAAGATAAGGGCAAGGGATCCCTGTGTCCCACAAAATAATAAGGAAAAAAGGCCCTTCACAAGGAGGGCCATTGTGTGAGAAAGGGGCGTTTTGGATGAAATTCGCTGGGAAGCGTGCGGTCTGCCTGGCCCTGGTGTGCCTGCTGGGAATGCTGTCCCCCCTGGGGGCGGCCGCCGCCCAGGCGGGGGAGGGCGCCTTCCCCCTGGAGGAGGCCCTCTGGCAGGGGGGCGCCGGCGGGGCTTCTTTCGCCCTTCTGGAGACAGAGGAGGGCCGGGGGGAAGAGGCCCTGGGCGAGACGGCGGCACAGCTCTTTGAGGCGGATCCCGCCTCCCTGAAGGACGGCAGTTTTTACAGCCAGCTCAACGCTCGGGCAAAGGCCTGTTACGACGCCCTGGAGGCCATCCCCGTCAGCCGGGTGTGCACCGCCGCCCTGTCCGGAGGCTACCGCCAGGTGGTGGTCAATGTGGAGGAGACCGCCGGGGTGGTCATGTCCGAGGCGAACTCCCGGGCCCTGTACACCGACATCTGCGCCGCCATTGTGGCCCTGCGCTACGACCGACCCGACTGCCTGTGGCTTGCCAAGATGCGCTACGGCCCCGGGGTGCGCCAGAAGGGGGGCGTCACCTTCTCCACCGGCCAGGTGAACTTCTCCTTTTTCCTCCACTACGACGGGGAGGAGCAGACCCTCTGGGACCGCTCCCGGGAGGCGGCCCAGGCCGTGGCGGGCCTGGTGGACCCCCAGGCGGACCGCTACACCCAGGTGAAAACCGTCCACGACCAGCTGGCTTCCCAGGCTGTCTACAACAGCCAGCCGGCGGAGGGCCGGGAGGAGTCCCTCTCCCACCAGGCCTACAGCTGCCTGATCCCCGGGGACGAGTACGAGCCGGTGTGCGACGGCTACGCCAAGGCCTTTAAGATGGTGTGCGACCTGTTGGGCATCCCCTGCGTGCTGGCCATCAGCTCCACCCACATGTGGAACAACGTCCTCATGGACGACGGGGAGTGGTACAACCTGGACCTGACCTGGGACGACGCTGGGGCGGAGGTTGTTTACCAGTACTTCCTGGTGGGCTCCCAGACAGAGGTCAACGGGACCCCCTTCAACCAGCAGGCCGACCACCTGGAGCGCAGCATCTGGCAGGAGACCTCCTCCTCCCTAAACCCGGTGGAGTTTTCCTACCCGGTGAAAAACCGGGCGGGATATGAATACCTGGGGCAGGACTACCCCGCCCTGCGCTTTCCGGATGTGAAGCGCACCGCCTGGTACTACGGCAGCGTGGAGAAAGTCGCCCAGCTGGGGCTGTTCCAGGGGGACGAGCAGGGGCTCTTCCAGCCCGGGAAGGCCATCACCCGGGGCCAGTTTGTCCGGACCCTCTACAACGCCTTTGGCCAGCCCGGGGCGGGGGATCCCGGCTTTTCGGACGTGGCCCGGGACGCCTGGTATTACGAGGCCGTGGCCTGGGCCTCGGAAAGCCAGGTGATCTCCGGCTATGAGGACGGCACCTTCCGGCCCGGGCAGCCCATCACCCGGCAGGAGATGTGCACGGTGCTGGGCAACTATCTCATGCGGTTCTGGCCCGGCTGCTCCTATGTGACCGGGGAAAAATTCCCCGACGACAGCGCCATCGCCGGCTGGGCCAAGGACGCGGTGTACAACCTCCAGGGCGCCGGGGTCATCACCGGGGACGAAAAGGGGAACTTCAACCCCCGGCAGGACACCCAGCGCAGCCACGCCGCCGTGGTGCTGGTGCGGTTTGTGGAGCTGCTGGAACAGCGGGCCCAAGGGCCTTCCGCCTGAGGGGATGAAAAAACACCGGGGCCGCCTTCAGGCGGCCCCTTTCCTTGCCCCCAAGGCGGGAAAAATCCCCGGGAAAGGCCATTTTCTGTTGACAAACCGGGGATAAGATGAAATAATAATCTTTCAGGGGAATTTTCCCCGGAGAATCGAAGCCCCCCGGGAGCCATCCCGGAAAAGGATATGGGAGGGAACAACATGTCAAAAGAGCTGGCGAAAGCCTACGAGCCCCAGGAGGTGGAGGGCCGCATCTACGACTTCTGGATGCGGGGCGGCTACTTCCACGCCCAGGTGGACCCCAAAAAGAAGCCTTATACCATCGTCATCCCGCCGCCCAACATCACCGGGCAGCTGCACATGGGCCACGCCTGGGACGAGACGCTCCAGGACATCTTGATCCGCTGGAAGCGGATGCAGGGCTACTCCGCCCTGTGGCTCCCCGGTACCGACCACGCCTCCATCGCCACCGAGGCCAAGATCGTGGAGGCCATGCGCCAAGAGGGCATTACCAAAGAGGACCTGGGCCGGGACGGCTTTTTGGAGCGGGCCTGGGCCTGGAAGGAGAAGTTTGGCGGCCGCATTTTGGAGCAGCTCAAGCTCTTGGGCTCCTCCTGCGACTGGGACCGGCTGCGCTTCACCATGGACGAGGGCTGCTCCAAGGCGGTGCGCCATGTGTTCGTCAAGCTCTATGAAGAGGGCCTCATCTACCGGGGGGAGCGCATCATCAACTGGTGCCCCCACTGCAAGACCGCCATCTCCGACGCGGAGGTCATCTTCGAGGAGCAGCAGGGCTCCTTCTGGCACATCCGCTACCCCCTGGCCGACGGCAGCGGGTATATTGAGCTTGCCACCACCCGCCCCGAAACCATGCTGGGGGACACTGCCGTGGCCGTCCACCCCGAGGACGAGCGCTACAAGGACCTGGTGGGCAAGAACGTCATCCTGCCCCTGGTGAACAAAGAGATCCCCATTGTGGCCGACGAGTACGTGGAGATGGACTTCGGCACCGGCGTGGTGAAGATCACCCCCGCCCACGACCCCAACGACTTTGAGGTGGGCCGCCGCCACAGCCTGCCCGTCATCAATGTGATGAACGAGGACGGCTCCATCAACGAGAACGGCGGCAAGTACGCCGGGCTCTCCGGCCTGGAAGCCCGCAAGCGGATTGTAAAGGACCTGGAAGAGGGCGGCTACCTCATCAAGGTGGAGCCCCTCAAGCACAATGTGGGCACCTGCCAGCGGTGCCACACCGTGGTGGAGCCCCGGGTCTCCACCCAGTGGTTCGTCAAGATGGAGCCCCTGGCAAAGCCTGCCGTGGACGTGGTCAAGGACGGGGAGATCCGCTTCATCCCCGAGCGTCTGGAGAAGACCTACTACAACTGGATGGAGAACATCAAGGACTGGTGCATCTCCCGGCAGCTGTGGTGGGGCCACCGGATCCCCGCCTGGTACTGCGAGGACTGCGGGGAGATGTCTGTCTCCGAGACGGATCGAAACGCCTGCCCCCACTGCGGTTCCGCCCGCATCCACCAGGACCCCGACACCCTGGACACCTGGTTCTCCTCGGCCCTGTGGCCCTTCTCCACTTTGGGCTGGCCCGACAACACCCCCGAGCTGGAGTACTTCTACCCCACCAACACCCTGGTCACCGGCTACGACATCATCTTCTTCTGGGTGGCCCGGATGATCTTCTCGGGCCTCAAGCACACGGGCAAGGCCCCCTTCGACACCGTGCTGTACCACGGCCTGCTGCGGGACTCCCAGGGCCGGAAGATGAGCAAATCCCTGGGCAACGGCATCGACCCGGTGGAGGTCATCGACCAGTACGGCGCCGACGCCCTGCGCTTTACCCTGGTCACCGGAAACTCCCCCGGCAACGACGCCCGCTACTCCGAGGAGAAGGTGGCCGCCAGCCGGAACTTCGCCAATAAGATCTGGAACGCCGCCCGGTTCATCCACATGAACATCGACGGCTTTGAGGTGCCCTGCGCCCTGCCCGAGGCCCTCTCCCTGGAGGACAAGTGGATCCTCAGCCGCTTCAACACCGTGGCCAAAGAAGTCACCGAGAACCTGGACAAGTTTGAGCTGGGCGTGGCCGTCTCGAAACTCTACGACTTCCTCTGGGACGACTTCTGCGACTGGTATATCGAGCTTGCCAAGCGCCCCTTAAACGGGGAGGATAAGGCTGCCGCCCAGAACACCCGCCAGGTGCTCTGCTGGGTGCTCACCCGCACCCTGGCCCTGCTGCACCCCTTTATGCCCTTCGTCACCGAGGAGATCTGGCAGAGTCTGCCCCACCAGGGGGAGGCCCTGATCGTGGCCCCCTGGCCGGAGTATGAGGAAGGCCACGCCTTCCCCCAGGCCGAGGCCGAGATGAAAAAGGTCATGGAGCTCGTCACCGCCGTGCGCACCCGCCGCAGCGAGATGAACGTGCCCCCCTCCAAGAAGGCCCATCTGACGGTGGCCACCG
>CALWIE010000085.1 GCA_944380625.1 uncultured Clostridia bacterium | reverse complement strand
ATGGCCTCCCGCAGGAGCTTGTTGAGCTCCACGGTGCCCAGCTCCCCCTTTCTGCCCGGGCAGAGCACCTGGATGTCGGAGACGCTGGAGAAACCGTAGCTTTTGGGCAGGCGCCGGGCGCACAGGTCCACCAGGAGCCGGGCGGCCTTTTGGGGGTCTTCCTGGGGAAGGAAGAAGAAATCGCTGTCCCGGCGGCGCAGGTCGGGGAGCTTCCCCTCCACGATCCGGTGGGCGCTCAGGACGATGAGGCTCTCCATGGACTGGCGGAAGATCTCCTTTAACTCCACCGTGGGGAAAAGCCCTGAGGCCATCAGGTCCCCCAAGACGTTCCCGGGACCCACGCTGGGCAGCTGGTCCCCGTCCCCCACCAGGATCAGCCGGCAGGAAAAGGGCAGGGCCCGCAGCACGCTTTCAAACAGGTAGGAGTCCACCATGGAGAGCTCGTCGATCACCAGGCAGTCGCACTCCAGGGGGTTGCGCTCGTTGCGGGTGAACACGGGCTCGTCCCGGTCGTCCCAGTCCACTTGCAGCAGCCGGTGGATGGTTTTGGCCTCCTCCCCCGTCAGCTCGCTCATACGCTTGGCAGCCCGGCCGGTGGGGGCCGCCAGGAACACCTTCTCCCCCGCCTCTTGAAGCAGGCGGATGATGGCGTTTAAGGTGGTGGTCTTGCCGGTGCCCGGCCCGCCGGTGAGGATGAGGATTCCCTGCTCCAGGGCGGCCCGGATGGCCTCTTTCTGCTTGTCCGCGTAGCGGATGCCCTCCGCCGCCTCGATGGCCCCAAGGCGCTCCTGGACGCCGCCGATGGCGTGGGGGGCCATGGAGGCCATGGTCTTCATCCGGGCGGCGATATAGCTTTCGCTGGCGTGCTGTTTTTGAAGGAAGAGGTAATCCCTGCCCTGAAAGTTTTCGCAGACCGTCTGAAAACCCTCGCACAGGGTGTAAACGGCGTCCTGGACCGCCTCCAGGTCCACGGAGAGAAGCTGGGCCGCGGCCTGGGAGAGCTTGTCCAAAGGCAGGCAGGTGTGTCCGTTTTGCAGGTTGTGGCGCAGCACGTGGAGTACCCCCGCCTGGACCCGGCCGGCGTCGTCCCGGGCCAGCTCCATGCTCTCGGCGATGGCGTCGGCGATGTCGAAGCTGATGTCCATGCCCTCGCCGCACAGGCAGTAGGGATCCTCCTGGATGCAGGAGACGGCCCCTTCCCCAAACTGCTTCCACACCTGCACCGTGTCCTCAGGGCGCACGCCATAGGCCCCCAGGAACATCATCAGCTCCCGGATGCCGTAGGCACGCTTGAGCTCTGCGCCGATCTCCCGGGCCTTTTCCGGGGTGATGCCCTTGATCTGGGCCAGGCGGGCCGGGTCGTTTTCCAGGACCTCCATGGCCTTGTCCCCGAAGGTCTGGACGATTCGCCGGGCCGTGGCAGGGCCCACCCCTTTTATGGTCCCGGAGGAAAGGTACTTCAGCATGGCGGCAGCTGTGGCGGGCCGGGCCCTCTCGAAGGTCTCTGCCTTGAACTGGTCCCCAAAGGAGGGGTGGCTCTGCCAGGCGCCGTAGACCCGGAGCTGTTCCCCTTCGCTGACAAAGGGGAACAGCCCCACCACGGTGGCCACCCCGGCCTCGGTGGCCAGCTCCAGCACGGTGTATTGGTTTTTGTCGTTGTGATAGACCACATGCTCCACAGAACCGCAGAGCTCCAGCAAAGCTTGTTCCGCCATTTCTTCCCCTTCCGTCACGTTTTCTGTTCCCCTATATCATACACCAGATCTTCCCTTTTGCAAAGGCGCAGGAAGGGATACCGGCGCTCTAAGATCTTGCACACAGCCTCTATGTGGGGGTCGCCCTCTCCGTTGACGCACAGCAGGGTGCAGGGGCCCCTCCACCCCAGCCACTGGACCCGCTCCGCAGCGGCCCGCACCAGGTGTTCGCACTCCTCCCCGTCCCGGGGAGCCACGGCCAGCCAAAGGCCGGCGGGCCGCTGGGGCCGGCAGAGCCAGAACACCCCCAGGCGCAAAAGCTCCACAAGCCCCACTGCCGCCAGGAAGATCCCCAGCCCCCAAAGAAACAGCTCCATACTCTCGCCTCCCACTCTATTTTACGGGAGGCGGGAGAACCTGTGCCTGTCCCCCGGGGGTAGAAAAAGGGCGCCGCAGGCCGCGGCGCCCTCCGGTCTCAGTGCTCCGCCACGGCCCGGACCAGGGCTTCGGTGCGGTTGGCCTTTTCCCAGGGGACGTTTAGGTCCTCCCGGCCCATGTGGCCGTAAGCCGCCAGCTGCCGGTAGATGGGCCGGCGCAGGTCCAGCTCCTTGATGATGGCGGTGGGCCGCAGGTCGAAGACCTTTTCCACCGCCTGGGAGAGCAGGTCGTCCCCGACAGAGCCGGTGCCAAAGGTATCCACCATGATGGACACGGGATGGGCCACGCCGATGGCGTAGGCCAGCTCGATCTCGCAGCGCTTTGCCAGGCCCGCGGCCACGATGTTCTTCGCGACCCAGCGGGCGGCGTAAGCGGCGGAACGGTCCACCTTGGTGGGGTCTTTGCCGGAGAAGGCCCCGCCCCCGTGACGGCCGTAGCCGCCGTAGGTGTCCACGATGATCTTCCGGCCAGTCAGGCCGGAGTCCCCCACGGGGCCGCCGATGACGAACCGGCCGGTGGGGTTGATGAAAATGCGGGTATCCTTGTCCACCAGGGCGGCGGGCACCACGGGCTTGATGACGTATTTGACAATGTCCTTTTTCAGCTTGTCCAGCTTTATGTCCTCGTCGTGCTGGGTGGAGATGACAATCGCGTCCACCCGCTTGACCGTGTCCCCGTCGTACTCCACGGTGACCTGGGTCTTGCCGTCGGGGCGCAGGTACTGAAGGGTTCCCTCCTTGCGGACCTTGGCCAGCTGCTTGGCCAGCTTGTGAGAGAGGGAAATGGCCAAGGGCATCAGCTCCGGGGTCTCGTCGCAGGCGTAGCCGAACATCATGCCCTGGTCCCCGGCGCCGATAAGGCTGTTTTCATCGGTCTCCCCGTTTTTGGACTCCAAGGACTGGTTGACCCCCATGGCGATGTCCGGGGACTGGGTGTCAATGGAGGTGAGCACGCCGCAGGTGTTGCCGTCAAAGCCGCATTTGGGGTCATCATAGCCGATGTCCTTGACCACCTGGCGGACAATGGCGGGGATGTCCACATAGCAGGAGGTGGTGATCTCCCCCATCACGTGGATAACGCCGGTGGTGGCGGTGGTCTCGCAGGCCACATGGGCTTCCGGGTCCTGCTCCAGGATGGCGTCCAGCACCGCATCGGACACCTGGTCGCAGACTTTGTCGGGATGGCCTTCGGTTACAGATTCGGAAGTAAACAGTTTTTTCATGGCAATTCCCCTTTCTGAAAAATCCCACTCCCATCAAGTTCTTCTCTATAAGGGTAAAGAAAAGGACCGCTCGAAAAACGAGGGTCCTTATGGTTACCTCATCTTTCGGTTTTCACCGCAGGAATTGGCACCTTATATATGCAAAGCACGGGCTTTGCTTTACAGGTTGCCGGGCATCACAGGGCCTGTCCCTCCGCCTCTCTTGATAAGGAGATATTCATTTGTTCGAGAGAAAATTATAGCACCTGGAAAGGAGTTTGTCAACAGGAAGTTGTCCCTCGAGCGCGCCCCTACCGGATGCGGCTTGCCAGCGCCCCCCTGGCCAACCCCAGGCACACCAAGGGCGGAAGCATCCCGCCCAGGAAGGACGCGAGCATGAAAACAGCAGCCACAGAGGGAGAAAGCTCCCAGGGTAGGAAGGATATCCCCACCCCCACGCCCAGGAGGGACGCTGCCCCGAACACCGGCAGGTATTTTACCTGGCGGGTCCAGTCCGGGGACTTGCCTAGGAAAAACCCCATCCCGGCGGCGGCCAGCTGGGCGGCCCCACAGGGGCCCGCCAAAAACAGCACGGGAACAGCGCCTTGCACAGAGAGGAAAACGCTCTCGGGGATGGGTACAAACAACGCCACAAAAGTCAAAGCCAACGTTAGGAAGCTCGCCAGATAGGGCACCAGGACGCACACGCCCCACACCAGGCCGTATACAAGCCACGCCCGGCGCAATCCCTCTGGGCGGGCGGCCAGTTCCCTTCCCCACCGGATGAGGGAGCCCAAAGCCATGCCGGGCAGGGCGTAAGCCGCGCCCATCAGCAGCAGCTCCAGATCCCCCAGGGGGGAGTTAAATTTGCCCACGGAAATCACGTTCGCCAGGGAGAAGGTGCCGTACTGCATCAGAAAAAAGCAGAAGCCAAAGTATAGGAGCAGCCACCACTGGCGCTCTTTCCAGCTTTTGTCCAGGCCCATGAGCAGGGAAATCACAAAGCCCGCCACCGGCAGGGTGAAAAACTGCACCAAAAGGGAGTAGCCCATGGCGCCCGTACCGCCGGCGAAGAGCCAAAAGGAAACGTAGCACACAGCCAGCACAATGGTATAGGCCAGCACCTGTTTCTTCCGCGAGGACATTCCCTTCTTTTCCGGCCCGCCAAGCAGACCATCCATCTTGTCTCCTCCTTCCTCAAAAACCGCCTCTGCTTACGGTTTCAGTATAGCAGACGGAAAGAAAAAAACAATAGTTTTAAGAAATTAGCAAGAAATAATTTGTGAAAATCGCTGTTTCCCACAGCGCAAAAAAGCCGCCCCACAGGGACGGCTTCTTTGTTTCAGGTTTTGAAAGAAACTTAGGAGTTGATAGCGGTAACCACGCCGGAGCCAACGGTACGGCCGCCCTCGCGGATAGCGAAGCGCAGGCCCTCTTCGATGGCGATGGGGGTAATCAGCTCCACGTCCATCACAACGTTATCGCCAGGCATGCACATCTCGGTGCCTTCGGGCAGGGAGATGACGCCGGTCACGTCGGTGGTACGGAAGTAGAACTGAGGACGGTAGTTGTTGAAGAAGGGAGTATGACGGCCGCCTTCATCCTTGGTCAGGACGTAAACCTGGCCCTTGAACTTGGTGTGGGGATGAA
>CALWIE010000084.1 GCA_944380625.1 uncultured Clostridia bacterium | reverse complement strand
CCCATAAAATCCAGTCGCCGGCTTTGGCCTTTTTTTTCCGCATCAAGGTTTTCGCTCCTTCCCCAACCGGACCCCATTCTTCCTTGGCCTATTATACAGGTGCTGTCTTAAGCACAGCTTGTGTTTTTCCTTAAAATTGCGTAAGATTGTAAAAAAGTTTTTGTATCAATTGACAGCATATGCTATAATATGACTGAAAATTGGAAAAATCCTGGCAATGAGCGGTACGGCAGATTTTCGGAGGGAGGCGGCTGGGCTTTGGATACGGCGAAAATATTAATTGTAGACGATGAAAGCTTTGTGCGCAGGACCATTTCCAGGGTGCTGTCAAGCGAAGGGTTTGCCACCTTTGAGGCGTCAAGCGGCCCGGACGCGCTGCGGATGGTGCAGGAGCAGCCCTTTGATCTGATGATTCTGGACATTGTCATGGACGGCATGGATGGGTTTCAGGTCATCCGGACCCTCCGGGATCTTGGGATCCTGCTGCCTGTCTTTGTTCTCAGCGGGCGGCAGGCGGACAACGACAAAATCCTGGCCCTCGGCATCGGTGCCGACGACTACATTACAAAGCCCTTTTCCACCACGGTTCTGTGCGCCAAGGTAAAGGCCTGCCTGCGGCGCATGGGGCTGTCCAGCCGGCAGAGGGACAACATTCTCTCGCTGGGCCCGTTCCGGTATGTCTGTGACGAGATGCGGCTGTTTAAAGAGGATAAGGAGATCCCGCTGTCCAGCAAGGAGAGTCTGCTGATTAAATATTTTTTCCATAATCCCAACAAAATTTTGAGCAAGGAGCAGATTTACCGCAATGTATGGGGGAACGATGTGGTGGACGACAACACGATCATGGTGCATATCCGGCACCTGCGGGTCAAAATTGAGCCTGACGCCACACGTCCCAACTATTTAAGGACGGTCCGCGGCGTGGGGTATCAGTTTGTCATATGAGCAGCCTGCTCCCGCAAAACAGTTCGGCGCATTATTCTTTCTAAAAAACTCCTGGCCGCGTGACCGCCAGCCTTGGGATCACAGCTGCCAGGAGTTTTGGCTGTCAGCCGGAGACCGGCGTTTCCGGGGCGCTGTCTTCATCCTGGGACAGGAAGTGGAAAAAGTAGACGATGGCCAGCAGGTCGGCACAGCCGCCGGGGGAGAGATTTTTCTGGATCATCCTCCGGTCCAGTTCACGCACCGTCTCCGGACTGGGGAGGGGGCTGCCGGCTAAAAGCTCCCCGGCCTGCTGGGCGGCCCACCGCTGCCCCTCGCGGCCGCCCCGGGCAATCAGGTTGGTGTCCACTGTGCCGGCCGTCAGGGCAAGGAGAGCGGCCGCCCCCGCCTGCTCCAGGCTGGCTCCCTGCTCCAGGGCGGCCCGGAGGGCGGGAAGGCCGATTTGGAGGACGGAGGGGAAGCCCTCCGCCGCCTCCCCACGCACCCCGCGCAGGCCGGCCTCCAGGTACAGCCGCTCTCCGGCGGTGCGTGCTGTCTCCGGGGTGAGGGAGGCAAAAAAACTCTCCGCCGCCGGACCCGCCATGCGACCGCACTCGGACAGGATCCGCTCCGGGTCCCGGCAGGGGCCCTCCGGGGTCCACAGCCGCCCGGTGGCCCCCAGGACACAGCCCAGGGAGAAGATGGCTCCCTTGTGGGTATTCACCCCGCCGGTGGCCGCAAACATGGCCCGCTACGCCGCCAGCCCGGCATCCCGGAGAGGGGAAAGGGTCTCCTCCGGCGGCAGCCGGGCGGTCTCCTGACCGATGGCCGCGGCACGTTCCAGATAGGGGAGGAGGGAGGCGGTGCTGTCCAGAAAGGTGAAGAGGTCCATATCCCGGTGGCTTCCGTTGTTGTGCCGGTCCACCAGCCCCGGCTTGGGGGTGGTACACACCTCGTACAGCAGGGCCCGGGCCCCCTGGCCGGCCAGGAATTTTCTATCCTGACGGGCAAAAAAATCCCGCAGAATGCCCTGGGTCCGCGCCTGGAGTTCCTGCACCGAATGAAGCCGCCGGGAGGCGCACCCCTTGCCCGCCTTCCCGCACACCAGGCAGGGCCGGGGCGGGAGCCCAAAGGCCTCCCGGTCCCACTTGCCCCCCTCCGGGTCCAGCACATCCAGGTCAAACAGGCGGCCCAGCGCGTCCTGGTCCTCCAGCTGAATACACAGCTCCTTGATGGCCCGGACCGGGCCCGGCACAACCCAAAGGGCTTCGCAGCCGGTGGGGCGGTCTGTCTCCTCCTGACAAAGGGGGCGCAGGCCCCGGGCAGTCAGGGCGTCCTCCAGCCGGAGGAGCCCCTCCCGGAAGGCCCGGCGGATGACGGGGCTGTTTTTGACCGGTCCGGCGATGTTCAGAGTGAAGGAGATCACCGGACATCCATGCCGATCCAGCAGCTCCTGCTGGCGGCCGGCCCGGGTCTCCCGGGCCTCCAGCATCTCCATCAGGGTGACTTCCCGCTCCATAAGGAGACCTCCTTGTGTCAGTAGTGGATGACATCCCCGGCATCCCGAATGGCGGCGATCACCGGCCCGGCCTCCGGGGTATGGAAAAACTGCCAGGTGGACTGGGGCACCAGGGGGCGGATGGCCTCCAGATTTCCATCGTGGATGAACTTCCGCACCGTGCTGGCGCTGATGGGCGTACCGTCCAGGGCGGCACGGGGGACCTCAATAAACCGGATGCCATGCTTGGGCAGCTCCTGGGCCATCACCTGGTTATACAGGCCGGTGCCCTGGCTGCTGGGCTCCTCCCCGGCGTACCGGGCGGCGATATTCAGCGCCCCGGCGATCTGTTCGAAGAGGGCCAGATCCAGCCGGGCGTGCCCCCGGATCACCGCTCCCTCGTCCTTGAGAAAGTAGCTGGGGAAGGTGGCCGAGCTGATAAGGTAGGGCCCGCTCTTGTGACAGACCACATTGGGCAGGTGGGCCACCCCCTCTGTCACCAGCTTCCACCGCACCGGGAAGGGCACCAGGCTGGCGTCCTCCTCCAGCACAAAGAGGTGGACTGTGGGGTAGTCCGCCGCCGCCCGCTCCGCCAGGGCCTGGTGGCCCAGGGTGAAGGGGTTGGCGTTCATCACGATGGCGGCGGCCGGCTCCTGGGTGCGGCTCTGGGCCAGCTGGGCGCAGAAGCGGGCAAAGCCGTTCTTCCGGTTCTCCAGGAAGGAGAGGGTGCCCTCCACCCGGGCGATCTCGTAAAACCCCAGGTCCTGAAAGAACTTGGCGGTGTTTGCCTTGGTATAGACAAACAGGTGGGTGCGCCCCTGCGCCGTCAGCCGCTCCGCCAGGTGGGAGACGATCTGGTTCAGCAGGCCCTCCCCCTGGTGGCGGTGGTCCACGGCAAAGCACCGCAGGGTGGAG
>CALWIE010000083.1 GCA_944380625.1 uncultured Clostridia bacterium | reverse complement strand
GGAGCTTCCGCTCGGTGGGGGGGTTGCCCTTCTGCACCTCGGCCCCGCTGACCTCCCGGCTCTTCGCCGTGTGGGCCTTGCTGGAACCCGTGGCCCCGCCGATGCCGTCCCGGCCGGTGGCGCCGCCCAGCAGGACGATCACATCCCCGGGGACAGGGGCCTCCCGGCGGACGTTTGCCTTGGGGGAGGCGCCGATCACCGCGCCGATCTCCAGGCGCTTGGCAACGTAGCCGGGGTCGTAGAGCTCCGTGACCTGTCCGGTGGCCAGGCCGATCTGGTTGCCGTAGGAGGAGTACCCTGCGGCCGCCCCGGTGGTGATCTTCCGGGAGGGCAGCTTGCCGTGGAGGGTCTTCTCAAAGGTCACGGTGGGGTCGCCGCTGCCGGTGACCCGCATGGCCTGGTACACGTAGGACCGGCCGGACAGGGGGTCCCGGATGGCCCCGCCCAGGCAGGTGGCCGCCCCGCCGAAGGGCTCAATCTCCGTGGGGTGGTTGTGGGTCTCGTTTTTAAACTGGATCAGCCAGGTCTCGGTTTTGCCGTCGATGGTGACCGGGGCCTCGATGGAGCAGGCGTTGATCTCCTCGCTCTCGTCCAAATCGGGCACCAGGCCCTTCTTCCGCAGGTATTTGCCGCCGATGGTGGCCATGTCCATCAGGGACACGGGCTTGTCCTTGCCCTGGTAGAGCTCCTCCCGCAGGGCGAGGTAATCCTGCAGGGCCTTTTCCACAGCGGCGCTCAAGGGCCCCTGTTCCACATCGATCTCGTTCAGGCGGGTCAGGAAGGTGGTGTGGCGGCAGTGGTCGCTCCAATAGGTGTCGATCACCCGCAGCTCGGTGACGGTGGGGTCCCGGTGCTCCTGATCCCGAAAGTAGTCCCGGCAGAACTTCAGGTCCGAAAGGGTCATGGCAAAGCCCATGGAGTTAAAGTACTCCTCCATCTCCCTGTCGCCCCAGCTGGTAAAGCCTACGACCCGGGCCACGTCCGCGGGGACGTCGGCCTGCATATCTAAGGTTTGGGGCTTTTCCAAAGAGGCCTCCCGGCTCTCCACCGGGTTGATGAGATAGTGCTTTACCTTTTCAAACTCCTCCGGGGAGACCTGGCCCTTCAGGCCGATGACCCGGGCGGTGGCCACCTGGGGCCGCTCCCCCTGGGTCAAAAGCTGCACGCACTGGGCGGCGGAGTCCGCCCGCTGATCGTACTGGCCGGGCAGGTACTCCATGGCGAAGACCTGGTAGTCCTCCGGCAGGGAGAAGTCCTCCCCATACACCCCGTCCATGGTGGGCTCGGAGAGGACCGTGCGCGCGGCGGCGGCAAACTGTTCCTCCGTCAGCCCCGACACGTCGTAGCGGTTTAAGATGCGCACCCGCTCCAGCCCCCCGATCCCCAGGTTCCCCCGGAGGTCCGAAAGCATCTGCTGGGCCTCGATGTCAAACCCCTGCTTCTTCTCGACAAATACCCGTGTGACCATGTAGTAATCCACCTTTCTCTCGGACTTTTCAAGTTAAAAAACAAGCCCCCTGTGTCCAGATCATTGTAACACAAGGGGCGGGTTTAATAAAGGTCAATCTTCAAAGTTTTCTGTTTTTGCGCAGTTTTCGCAGTTCTTGGGGAGAAACACTGCCCATATCACCAATGGACAGGGCCACGCTGTGCTGGATGGGTTTCCACTGGGCGCTGCCGAAAACCGCCACCAGCATGGCGATGCCAAAGGTGAACACAAACAGGGGGAACGTAAAGGAGTAGAGGACCTTTTTCCCCCGGGAGCAGTGGATCCGCCCGCCCTCGGTGAGCAGGGTCACAGCCCCCAAGAAGTACAGCAGGGCGTAGGAGTTCGCCATGGAGACGAGCACCGAGGAGAAGAAGATGCCCAGCTGGTCCCTGGCGGAGGTGACCCCCACAACGAACATGGCCCCGTTGAGCACAATGCTGATGACGGTAAGCACCACGGCGGGGATGGTGCACATGAGCATGTCGAAGCAGGCGAACCGCCCCTCACAGAGCATGGCCCGCACCATGCTGCCGCCCCGCTTTGCCACCACCTGCAAATAGCCCTTTACCCAGCGGGACCGCTGGACAATGGACTGGCCAAACTTGCGGGGCTGCTCGTCGTAGAGCACCGCGTCCCGGCAGTAGGCGATCTTCACCCCCCGGGCGGCCAAGTCGGCAGTAAACTCCAAATCCTCGGTGAGCAGGAAGTACTCCCAGCCCCCCAGCTCGTCCAAAAGATCCTGGGCAAAGAGAAACCCGGTGCCGGAGACGGCGCAGCCCGTGCCCAAAAAGTCCCGGGGGCTGTTCAGGTATTCGCTCTCCCGCAGGAACCAGACGCCGTACCCGGCGGTAATCCAGTTGTCCCCAAAGTTCTTGGTGTTCCGGTAGCCGGTCACTACCCGGTTCCCGTTGGAGAACACCTTGTTCATCTCGGTTATGTAGCGGGGATCCAGCAGGTTGTCGGCGTCGAAGACGAAATAGCCGTCGTACCGGCACTGGGGACACTCCTCCCGTATCTTCCCCAGAAGGAAGGAGAGGGCGTACCCCTTGCCCACCTGCTCCTTGTTGAACCGCTCGAATACCCGGGCCCCGTGCTCCCGGGCGATCCGGGCGGTGCCGTCGGTGCAGTTGTCCGCCACCACGTAGATGTCCACCAGGTCCTGGGGATAGTCCTGGCCGCGGATGCTGTCGATCAGCTGGGCGATCACCGCGCTCTCATTCCGGGCGGCGATGAGCACCCCGTACCGGCAGAGCTTACGGGCGGCAAACCGGCGCCTTTTCCCCAGCAGCCGCACCGCCAGGAACACCGCCTGGTAGCAGTAGCACGCCGCGAAGACCGCCGCCAGGATGAAGTTGATGTACGACAAGGTTTTCATAAATCTCATCTCCCCCCCGCTTTCTTTAAAAAGAAAGCTTGGCAAAGAAATTTTTTTCGCGTTGTCGCTCGTTCCACTCGCTCTCTACTGCGGGTGGATAAAGCGGTGGCGCGGTTGTTCCTTTTTCCGTAAAACGCTAGTTTCCTACTCGCCGCAAGCTTGCGTAGGACGACCCCGCCCTTGCCGAAGGCAAGAAGGCGGCTTGTCCAGCCCGGTCACGGGCCCGCAGGCGCGTGACCGCGCGGAACAAGACGCGTAGGTCTCGCCTGCCGGCTCGGGTGCTGTCTGCCAGTGGCAGACGTCCAGCACCGACCGGAGTGGCAACGGAGACCGGTGCTGGACGGTGCCCACCGGGCACCAGCACCGCTCGTTCCACTCGCTCTCTACAGTGGGTGGTTAAAGCAGTGGCGCGGTTGTTGCTTTTTCTGTAAAACGTTAGTTTCCTACTCGCCGCAAGTTTCCGTAGGACGACCCCGCCCTTGCCGAAGGCAAGAAGGCGGCTTGTCCAGCCCGGTCACGGGCCCGCGAACGCGAGCTTGCGACTTGCACAGCCCGAGCGCAAGCGAGCGGCCTGGAGCGCGAATCGTCCCGTGCGGCCACGCACCGGATACGGGCCCGCGTTTCCCTGTGGGTCCAGTATAGCACAGTTAAAGTATATTGTGAACAGATTACCAACAACACGACGATTTTCTTACGAAATTATGAACAGATCCTGCCTGCGGGAAAAAAATTTGGTCGAATTTAAAATTGGGGGTTGCAATTTTCCAAAAAATCGTGTACACTAATCAGGCAACAAAAAAGGGCGCTTAGCTCAGCTGGCTAGAGCACCTGCTTGACGTGCAGGGGGTCAGCGGTTCAAGTCCGTTAGCGCCCACCAGCGGCAAGCCGCCGCTCCCAAGTCGCGAATCCCACTTTAGCGGGGTTCGCGATTTTTGTTGCCCGCGTTTACCCCTGGGCCCATTTCTGGGCAGCGCCGCCAAAAAGCCGCTGAAACACTGGGTTGGGGTGGATTTTCTTTTTGCCTGTCACACACATTTCACCACGCTCCCCATATTTTGAAGCGGAGAAGCGCGTTTTTTGCGAAGAAAAAATGCAGTTTCGCAAACTGCAAGCGGTTCTCTGGGAAGGCGCGTCCGCGCGTTCTACACACTTCTGGTTTTTCGCGGCCTTTTGGGGCCGCTTTTTTTAGTTTTCCGGCCTGTCAGGCGTTGCGCTTGGCAGGTCCTTTTTACCGCCTTGTTTCCCCTTTTTGAGAGCTTTGGACAGGCGGGGAAAAACCCCGGCAGGCGCTGCAAAACACTTGCCGGGGTCTCTCTTTTCCGGCCTGCTGGGGGCCGGGGCCGGCCCTTGGCAGGAGCGGATTTCTACTCAATTTTGATCAAAATGAAGATGGGGTCTGCCGTCAGGGCTGTAATGGGCCCGATCTTGTTGGAGGGCTGGTTGCTGTGCCACATGGCCCTGTCGGCGGAGGGGCCCCAGTAAAAGCCGATATGGGTGTCGTCCCCGGCCTTGGCGCCGGGCCCCTTGTCGATGAAGATGATGTCGCCCCGCTCGGCCTGGCCGCTGGCCAAGAGGCTTTCGGCGCTGCCGTAGACATAGGCCTCCAAGCCGGCGTTTTTCACCAGGTTCCGGTAATTGCTGGCCCCCGCCAGCAGGTCGTAAGGGAGCCCCGACCCAAACAGGTTGGACTGCCCGGGGATGAGCTTGATGAGCCTCATGGCCTCGTCGGCCCGAAGCCCTGCCTTCCGCAGGACGTAGGAGACAAAGCCTCCGCAGTTCATGGAGGGCCTGCCGCTGTAGGAGGCGTCCCCGTTGGGGGACTGGTGGTCCCCGCCCACATAGGGGGCGTAGTAGGCGCCGGCGGGCACGTCCTGGAAGGCGGGCTCCCCATAGGGTTCGGTGTCCGCTTGGGCAAATTTTCCCAGCACGGTGACGAACATCCCCCGGGTCATGGGGGAGCCCGGGGAGAACCGGTCCTTGGCCGTGCCGTTAAAAAGCCCCTCGGTGTTTACGTACTCCACCGCGCTGTAGAACCAGTCCCCCGGCTCCACGTCGGCGAAGGGGTTCGCCCAGGCGGCACCGGCGCTCAGGGGCAGCGCCCCGGGTTTGGCTCCATTATACCCCTGGAAGAGGGGAAACGCAACAGAGGGGAGAAGCCTTGACAAAAAGGGCGCTCTCTTCTAAAATAAGTCCCATTACTTGCGAAAAAGGAGGCGTGTCCCGTGCTCTGCAGCGATTTCGACCCGGACCGCAAGGCCCTTATCAATCCCGAGGACTACCACAGCCCCCTCCCTGGTTTCCCGGAGATCTGCATTCTGCCCTTCTCGGCCCGCATCGTCCAGAAGTGCCTGGCAAGCTGGGGCGGGGAGGAGATCGCGGGGATCCACTTCTGCACTGGCACGGTGCCCGTGTACCGGGTGGAGGCCGGCGGCACGGCCGTGGCCCTGGCCATGCCCCATGTGGGCGCCCCGGCGGCCGCCAGCTTCCTGGAAGAGCTTCACGCCTACGGGGGGAAGTATTTCGTGTTTTTCGGCGCTGCGGGAGTGCTCAAGAGGGAGATCCCCTTGAGCAGCTTCATCCTGCCCACTGCCGCCCTGCGGGACGAGGGCCTCTCCTACCACTACCTGCCCCCGGCGGAGGAGGTGGAACTGGACCCCACCGGCGTAGAGGCCTGCCGCCAGGCCTTCCGGGACCTGGGGCTGCCCTTTGTCGAGGGGAAGACCTGGACCACCGACGCTTTCTATCGGGAGACCCGGGGCAAGATGGAGCGCCGCAGGGAGCAGGGATGCGTCTGCGTGGAGATGGAGTGCGCGGCTTTGGCGGCGGTGGCCCAGTTCCGAGGGGTGAAGTTCGCCCAGTTTTTCTACACCACCGACAACCTGGACGCCCCCGCCTGGGATCCCGGCGTGCTGGGCCAGATGGGCGCCACCATCGCCGACGAGTGCCTGGCTGCCGCCGTGAACATCGGCAAACTCCTGTCCCGCCCCTAACCATCGGGCGGCCGGCGCCTGGCCTCACGTTCGTTCGGCCAGTCGCCCGAGAGAATCGCTTGGGGGTTTGCAAAACCCCCATTCCGCTTTGCGGAACCGCAATTCTCCCATCTTAGAGGTAGGTTGCTGGTGCCTGGCCTCGCGTTCGTTCGGCCAGTCGCCTATCCTAAGTTGGCTTGCTACAGTGCCTTGCGGGCGCGCAGGATTTTGCCCATGGTGAGAAAGTAGACAACCACGGTCACCACAGGGCCCAGGACGTCGGAGAGGGGCTCGGCGTAAAAGGCGGCCCGGGCCCCGAAGGCCGCGGGCAGGGAGAAGATGGCCACAAAGTACACCAGCTTCCGCCAGAAGGACAGGGGCAGGGAGAGCCGCACCTGGCCGATGCCTGTAAAGCCGTCCACCAGCTCGTACTGGACCCCCAGGGGGATAATGGCCAGGGTGCAGACCTTGATGGCGCTGTAGGCCTCGGCGGCCAGACCCGGCTCTTGGGTGAAGAGCCCTACAAACAAGGGGCCCGCCAGCCGCGCCAGGACAAAGAGGAGCACCGTGTAGCCCACGCACAGGCCCACAATGTACTTCTGGGCCTGGCGCACCCGGTCCACCTGGCGGGCGCCGTAGTTGTAGCCCAAAATCCCCTGGGTGCCGCCGCTTATGCCCCCCAAGGGCATGGTGACCACCAACATAAAGCTCTGCACAATGGTGTTGCAGGTCACCAGCATGTCCCCCTCGGGGCCGCCGGTGCGCTGCAAGATGGCGTTCATGGCGATGATCATCACGTTGTCGATGGCGATGATGGCGAAGGGGGTAAAGCCCATGGCCAGCACCCGGCCCATCAGCCGGGGGCTGTACCCCCGGAAAGTGATGGGCACCATCACCCGCCGGCCCAGCAGGAATACAATCACAAAGGCCGCGCTGGCCGCCTGGGAGATCACCGTGGCGATGGCCGCCCCCCGCACCCCCATGTCAAAGAGGAAGATGAACACCGGGTCCAAGACGATGTTCAAGGCCGCCCCCAGCACCACAGAGGCCATGCCCATTTTGGCGAAACCCTGGCAGAGGACGAACGGGGTTAGCCCGCTGGCCGCCAGGGCGAAAAAGGTGCCGCACAGGTAGGCGGTAAAGTACTCCTCGGCGTAGGGGTAGGTGGCGTCGCTGGCGCCAAACAGCCGGAGCATGGGCTCCCGAAAGGGCAGTA
>CALWIE010000082.1 GCA_944380625.1 uncultured Clostridia bacterium | reverse complement strand
ACCTATTTTCCCGGGCCGTCTCCAGCCAAGTATCTTGGGCGCCGGCGAGCTTAACTTCCGTGTTCGGGATGGGAACGGGTGGACCCTCGCGGCAATCAACACCAACTATTCAGTTTGCCGCCTCTCTTGACGGCTCAGTTATAATACCACACCTGTTTGAAAAAAGCAAGGGTTTTTCCAAATTTTTTTCAAAAACCCTTCAAATCCCCAGAATTTGTGGAGCATCCTCTCCAAGGCTACAAAATACGGGGATCACCAGCCGTCCAGGCCCGCCCGCTCCATGGCTCCCAGGACTTTGGTGCGCAGGTGGGGAAAGGTTTTTTCCAGGTCTTTAATCAGCAGTTCCGTGTCCTTGCGGGCGGTGACCCCGTCGGCGGGGCAGGCGCTTTTGACCACCGGAAGCTGCAGCCGCCGGGCGGCGCCGCGGATCTCCCGCTCCTCGCAGAGGACCAGGGGCCGGATGACGGTGATCTTTTTCCGGGAGAGGTAGGTCTTGGGGGAGAAGCAGCCCAGTTTCCCCCCGTAGAACAAATTCATGAAAAAGGTCTGCACCGCGTCGTCAAAGTGGTGGCCCAGGGCCAGCTTGGAGATGCCCAGTTCCAGGCACAGGTTGTGGAGGATGCCCCGGCGCATACGGGCGCACAGGGCGCAGGGGTTTTCCTCCCGGCGCTGGTCGAAGATCAGGGGGCCCAGGTCGGTCTTTCTAATTATATAGGGCACACAGAGGGAGTCGCACAGCCGCTGGACCTGGGAGTAGTCCGTTTCCACCCCCCCGAAGCAGGGGTCTGCGGTGACCGCCGTCACCGTGAAGGGCTTGGGGTAGTAGTGGGAGAGCTCCGCCAGGGCGCACAGGAGGAACAGGCTGTCCTTGCCGCCGCTGACGCCCACGGCGATCTTGTCCCCCTCGTCGATCATCTGGTATTTCTGCACGGCGGCCCGCACACGGCCTGTCAGCTTGTCCATGAGGCGCCCCTCCCTTTTCTTTCTTAATATAGTATGCAGGGCGAAAAGGCCCGCGCCCAGAGGGCGCTTCTAGTATACGGCACCGGGCCCCTTTGCGCAAGCCCCCCTTGGGCCCCAGGGGAAAAACCGAAAATCGCGCGGGAGAAAACAGGAGATAAACCCATAAAAACGCGAGAAAACAGGAGATAACAAAAAGCAAATTAAAAAATTTGGGAAAAGCGGTTGACAGGGCAAAAAACCTGTGTTATCATCTAGGAGCGCCCAGAGGAAGACGAGGGCGCATTCCTTTCGTTTGGTACAAATGAAAATACACGATAAAAACTTTGGAGGTCTGAAAGCTATGTCTACCACGATGCCGAAAGCCGGTCAGATCGACCGCAAATGGTATGTCATCGACGCCGCCGGCAAGCCCCTGGGCCGCGTGGCTGCCCAGGCCGCTGTGCTGCTGCGGGGCAAGCACAAGCCGATTTTCGCCCCCCATGTGGACTGCGGCGACCATGTGATCATCATCAACTGCAAGGACGCCGTCCTCACCGGCGGCAAGGCGGAGAAGAAGTACTACTACCGCCACACCGGCTACATTGGCCACCTGAAGGCCACCCGCTACGACACCCTGATGAGAACTAAGCCGGAGCTGGCCATGGAGCTTGCCGTCAAGGGCATGATCCCCGCGAACTCCATCGGCCGCGACGCCCTGGGCCGTCTGCGCGCCTACGCCGGCAGCGAGCACAAGCACGCCGCCCAGAAACCCGCTGAGTGGAAACTGTAAGAGGAGGACGTAAACTATGTATGAGACTGCACCTTATTTCTACGGCACTGGCCGCCGGAAGAGCAGCGTGGCCAGAGTTCGCCTGTACCAGGGCACCGGCAAGGTCACCATCAACGACCGTGACATCGACGACTATTTCGGCCTGGATACCCTGAAGTACATCGTCCGTCAGCCCCTGGCCCTCACCGGTACCGACGAGAAGTTTGACATTGTCTGCCGGGTGTCCGGCGGCGGCGTCACCGGCCAGGCCGGCGCCATCCGCCACGGTGTGGCCCGGGCCCTGCTCCAGTATGACAGCGAGAACCTCCGCTCCATGCTGAAGAAGGCCGGCTTCCTCACCCGCGACCCCAGAATGAAGGAGCGGAAAAAATACGGCCTCAAGGCTGCCCGTCGCGCGCCGCAGTTCAGCAAGCGCTAAACGTTTTTACTGCCTTTTGCAACCTCCCCGGTTTCCGGGGAGGTTTTTCTGTTGGGGAAAAAGGAGGGACCCCAGCGTTTTTGGGGTAAAGTGGGGCCCCTTGCCCACAGGAGACCGGTTTTCTTCGAGAAAATGAAGGCGGCGTCCCTTTTTTAAAAAATTTTTTCCCAGATGGGGCCTTTGGAAATGCATTATCATGCAAAAAATAGAACAAACGTTTTTAGCAAAGGGAAACTTTTCCCGTCTCCGGGGGTCCAGGGCCGGAAAGCCCCGTGTTTCGGCATTTTCACGAAGGAGTGTTTCTGAATGAAGTTCTAAGGTTTATACACTTGGTTTACAGAAAACAACGATTTTATCGGAAACCATCTTTTTTAAAATAAATAAATATGCAAAAATCTTTCATTTTTTGGAGCCGGAGGGCTTGCCTTGCGACTGCGTTTGATGCAAGTTGCACAGTGGCGGCGCCGCCGGGAGAGGGGGATCTTCGGGAAAAACCGGGAAATTCCTCCCTTTTGGGTTTTATTGGGGTGGAATGTTCCATTCAGAATTGTAAGAAGTGCATAAATACGGCCCGGTTGAATTTTTGACACCTCGTCAGTTTTCTACTATACTACCCTTTGAACCCGCCTGTAGAAGGCGGCGAAAGGAGTATTCGTATGCACGCTAGACATAGGAAAAAAGCGCCCAAGCTGCTGGCCCTGCGGGGAGCGGCGGCGCTGATCTTGGTCCTCGCGCTCTGTATATCCCCCTTTGCCACAGTGATGGCAACCACTGTCTCCGCCAATGTGATCGACGGGGACCAGTCCTACACCTTTAACATGCGCAGCGCCGGGCTGGAGGACATCCTCCGCCAGGCGGAGTCCCTGGGGATGGAGGCCCTGTCTCCCCTGGACGTGGCGGCGCAGGTGGACAACACCACCACGGTGGTGGTCCGCCGGGGCGTGCGGCTGACGGTGGAAGAGGCCGGCCGGGAGACCTCCCTGGTGGCTTACCGGGGCGACACGGTGGAACAGGCCCTGCTGGACAACAGCATTGTCCTCCAGGAGGACGACGAGGTTTCCCCCAGCCGGGACGCCTTGGTCCAGGCAGACACCCGGGTGGAGATCCGCCGGGCCTGCCAGGTGACCGTCACAGCGGACGGGAAGAGGGTCTCCCTCACCCGCACCGGCGGCACGGTGGCCGACGCCCTGCGGGAGGCCGGCGTCACAGTGGGCCGGGAGGACACGGTGAACTTCGACCAGGACGCCCCCCTCTTTGACAAGATGAACATCCGGGTGACCCGGACCATGGCCCTGCAGGTCACGGCGGACGGGGAGACCCGGGAGTACAAAACCTCCGCCCAGACTGTGGAGGCCGCCCTGGAAAAGTGCGGCGTGGCCCTGGGGGAGAAGGACCGGGTGGAGCCGGAGCGCACCGCCAAGGTGACGGACGGCATGGAGATCACCGTCCGGCGGGTGGAGGTAAAAGAGGAGACCGAAACCCAGGAGATCCCCTTTGAGACCCAGTACCAGGACACCTCCTCCCTGTTTGAGGGGGAGACCCAGGTGAAGACCTCCGGCCAGGCCGGGGTGAAGGAGGTGGCCTACCAGGTCACCTACGTGGACGGCGTGGAGGAGAGCCGGGAGGCTGTCTCCGAGTCCGTGGTGAAGGAGCCTGTGGACGAGGTGGTCCTCCGGGGCACCCTGGTCCAGGAGGCAGAGGAGGCCCCCGCCCCCGAGACGGGCAGCGGCGATGACACCTCCGCCCCCGAAGCCCCCGGCACAAGCGGCGGCAACGGCACCGGGAACGCCGCCGGCACCTTTACCGATATGTACGGCAACACCGTGTCCTACAGCTCTGTGATGAGCGGCACCTGCACCGCCTATTCCGTCCCCGGGGGGACCACCTCCCTGGGTTGGGACGCGGTGTACGGGGTGGTGGCCGTGAACCCCAACATCATCCCCTACGGCACGAAGATGTACATCACCTCTCCGGACGGCAGCGTGGTCTACGGCTACGGCGTGGCCGGCGACACCGGCGGGGCGTGTATGGCCGGGGACATCATCGCCGACCTGTGCTACAACACGGTGGAAGAGTGCAGCCAGATCGGCCGGCGGGAAATGGTCATCTACATCCTCTCCTGACGGGGCAGGCCCCCGGGGGAACTCTTTTGGAAAAGGCGCGCGCCTCCTTTGCGGGGGGCGCGCTTCGCTTTTTCCTTGTGTTTTTCCTCAGCATCCGCTATAATACAGGTAAGTACTGAAAAAGGCGGGTTCCCCCATGGACATTCTGTTTTCCATCGCTATGCTGGCTGCTGGGCTGATCTTGATCTTCTCCCTCTCCCGGGAGAACAAGATCTTTTACGTGGCGGGCGGGTATTTCCTCCTGCTGGGCGCCTGGAGCCTGGCCGCCAACCTGCTGCCGGAGAGAGGGCTTTTCTCCGGGGGCTGGGCCATTGCCTTCCGGTGCGTCACCGGGGCGGTGCTGGTGGTGCTGGCGGTGGTGTTTGTCAAGGAGTACCGGAAAAAGGGCCGGGACGCAAAGCCCGGGGAGGACAAGGGCTCCAAGGGGGACTTTTAAACCCGGGCCCGGCGGGACCTCTGCCGGGCGGGGCAAAAACGGCTGCGGCCGAGGGGAAAGAGGAATGGGACCGTGGAAGCGATGCTTACGATCATCAGTAAAGTGGCGGTTATGCTCATCCTGATTGTGGTGGGGTATTTCGTCAGCAAAAAGGGCCTTTTGACCGACCGGGGCACCAAGGAGATCAACACCCTGTTGTTGCAGGTGGTCACCCCCTGCCTGATCGTCAACTCCTTCCTCACCTCCGAGGGCACTCTGGGGGCGGTGGAGCTGTTGCTGGCGGTGGTCTGCTCCGCCCTGGCCATCTTCCTGAGCATTGGGGTGAGCCTGTGCTTTTTCCACAAGGAGCCCGAGGAGCGGAAAAAAGTGCTGCGCTTTTCCACCATCTTCAGCAACGCGGGCTTTATGGGCCTGCCCCTGGTGGAGGGCATTGTGGGAAGCCAGGGGGTCATGTACGGCTCCTTCTTTATTGTGGTGTTTAACGTGATCTGCTGGACCTACGGCTTCCGGATGATGAGCGGCGGCCAGAAGATGAGCTGGAAAGTGCTTCTGCTGAACCCGGGGATCATCGGCCTCGTCTTCGGGCTGCCCATCTATTTTCTGCGCCTGCGCCTGCCCCTGGTGATCGCTGAACCGGTGGGCTTTTTGGCAAACCTGAACACCCCGTTGGCCATGATGGTCATCGGCAGCTATGTGGCCAAGGTGGACTTGCACTCCTTTATCTCGGACCCGGCGGTGTACAAGTCGGCGGCCCTGCGGCTGCTGTTGGCGCCGGCCCTGTTCCTGGCCTGCCTGCTGCTGATCCGCCCGGAGCCCGACCTGCTGGTGACCAGCGTCATCCAGGCGGCCTGCCCGGTGGCGGCCAACACGGTGCTCTTCGCCGTGCAGTACAAGCGGGATTCCGCCCTGGCCTCCAAAACGGTGGCGGTGAGCACGGTGCTGTCCATCCTGACCATCCCGGTGCTGACCATCCTGGCCCAGGTCGCCTGCCAGTTCCTCTACGGATAAAAGCCTCCCCCTGGGGGGCTTTTCTTTTTGGGGGATTGTCCCAAATGCTCAAAAAGAATCCAGAAAGGGGCCCCATTTTCCCGGCCCCCGACCCGTCCCACAGGTTGCGGTGGCAGGGAGGAAATGGTACAATATATTATATAGAAAGAGAGACTGAGGAAAGGGAGGGGATTTTATGGTGAAGATCGCGCCTTCGCTGCTGGCGGCGGACTTTTCCGCCCTGGGCAGGGAGGTGGCCCGGGTGGCGGACGCGGAGCTGCTGCACATCGACGTGATGGACGGCGTCTTCGTGCCCAACCTGAGCATGGGGCCCCAGATTGTTTCCGCCCTGCGGGGGAAGACCCGGCAGGTTTTCGACGTCCACCTGATGCTGCTGCACCCGGCCGCCTATATCCCGGTGTTCCGGAAGGCCGGGGCGGATTGGCTCACCTTCCACATCGAGTGCGGGGACGACCCGGCCCTGGTGCTGGACGCCATGGAGGAAAGCGGCGCCAAGCCCGGCATCGCCCTCAAGCCCGGCACCCCCGCCGAGGCGGTTTTCCCCTATGGGGAGCGGCTCCACAGCGTCACCGTCATGACAGTGGAGCCCGGGTTCGGCGGCCAGGCCTTCATGGAAGAGCCTCTGGGAAAGGTCCAGGAGCTCAAAGGGCGCTTCCCCCACCTGCTGGTGGAGATCGACGGGGGCGTCAACCGGGAGACCGCCCCCCTGTGCCGCCGGGCCGGGGCCGACATCCTGGTGGCGGGCACCGCCGTGTTCCGGTCGGAGGACCCCGCCGAGGAGCTGGCCGTACTCCGGGGCGAGGGGTGATCCCCCGGCACACCGGATAAGCCCCCTCCATAGAATGGAATAAACATTCGGAGGAGGGAGCGGCCTTGAAACTAAAGCGCCCGCCGCAGCCCCTTGTCTTTCAATATGAGAGCGCCACGGCCCTCTGCGGGGCGGTGGCGAGCCTCTACCGCCACCGTCCCCTTCGGGCCAGCCTGTGCCTGTACCGGGGGCGGTATTACCTGGAGGTCCGCTGCGGCTTGGGCAAGCGGGGGCGAGTCCGCCGGGCGTGCCGGCCCTACGGCCCCTGTCTGGGGCCCAGCCCTGTGCTGTACGCCTACTTTGAAGAGCACGGCCTCCCCCTGAGCCAGGACGTCATCGCCCAGCTGGGCGGAGCCCTCCACCGGCGGGGAAGGTGACAAGGCTTTTCACTTTACGGCAAAATTTGGGAAAAAGCCCCGTTTTCCGAAAGGACTGCCGGGAAAGGCGAAAAACTATCTAAAATCTGAAAAAGAATGCGTAAAAAACCGGCGTATATTCATAAAATAGAGGGGCAACTACAGCAGATAGCAGCATTTTTGCTAAAAACAAGCCCCAATGTAAAGGGTAAATATGTACAATTCTCCAATTTGTTACAAGGCCCAACCCCCAGGAATGCCCAAAAATGGCTTAAAACCGCCGGTTCCCGGGTTTTTCACAAATGTAAAAAAGACCGTGGAAAAACTGTAAAAACTTGAAAAAAGGGCTTGCTTTTTTCTGGGACAAAGATTATTATATAGATAACTTCAACTCCCAGGGAACAAGCCCTGAGAGAATCTAAAATTTAAGAGGGTTGAAATTATGAAGAAAAGCAAGTTTCTGAAGAAATCACTTGCGATGCTTCTGGCTGTGATGCTGGTCG
>CALWIE010000081.1 GCA_944380625.1 uncultured Clostridia bacterium | reverse complement strand
ATCTGGTACGCCTGGATATTCTGGTTAATGATTCTATCGTGGACGCTCTCTCGCTGATCGTGCATCGGGATAAAGCCTATTATCGCGGCAAAGCGCTGGTGCATAAGATCCGTGGCCTGATCCCGCGCCAGCTGTTCGAAATTTCCATCCAGGGAGCTATTGGTAATAAGATTATCTCCCGCGAGAATGTGGCCGCGCTGCGTAAAGATGTTATCGCCAAATGCTACGGCGGTGATATCAGCCGTAAACGCAAACTGCTGGAAAAGCAGAAGGAAGGCAAAAAGCGGATGCGCCAGCTGGGCACTGTGGAGGTGCCCCAAGAGGCCTTCATGTCCGTGCTGAAGCTGGATGAGTAGTCCGTGACCGGACTGGACAGGAAAAACCCCTATCCGCTCGCATCGTTCGCTAACCGGGGTTTTTAAGGGCGTTTTTCCCGGGCCGGTTCGGTGGGTGGATGGTGCCGGGCCGCGAGAACCCCGGTTTTGCGAGGCAAAAGCGGTTCTTGTTCAGTGGGCCGGTCTTTCGCAAAAAGCTGGGTAAAACCTTTCCTTTGGTGGTGATTTTTTGCTGGGTTTGTACTTTCACGTCCCCTTCTGCCACGGCAAGTGCCCTTACTGTGACTTCTACTCCCTCCCCGACAGCGCCGCCCGGATGGACGCCTATGTGGAGGCCGTCCTCCGGGCCTTGGCGCCTTGGGGGGAGAGGCTGGGGGGCCGGGAGCTTGCCACCGTCTACTTTGGCGGCGGCACCCCCAGCCTGCTGGGGGCCCGGCGCCTGGGGCCCATCCTGGACGCGGTGCGGGAGGGCTTTGCCCTGTCCCCCGGGGCGGAGGTCACCCTGGAGGCAAACCCCACCCAGGTGGACCGGGAATTTTTTAAAGAGGTGCGTCAGGCCGGGTTCAACCGGCTCTCCATGGGGCTGCAATCCGCCGACCCGGCCGAGCTGCGGCTGCTGGGCCGGGCCCACTCCCGGGAGGACGCCGCCCAGGCTGTGGAGGACGCCCGGGCGGCAGGCTTTGCAAACATCTCCCTGGACCTGATGCTGGGGCTTCCGGGAGGTTCTTGGGAGACGCTGAAGCGCTCCATTTCCTTTGCCGCTTCCCTGGGGGCGGAGCACCTCTCCTCTTACATCTTAAAGGTGGAGCCGGGCACGCCCTTTGCCGCCCGGGGGGTCCAGCTTCCCGACGACGAGGAGACCTCCCGGCAGTACCTGCTCCTGGCGGAGGAGCTGGACAGGCTGGGATACGCCCAGTATGAGATCAGCAACTTCGCCCGCCCCGGCAGGGAAAGCCGCCACCACCTGCTGTACTGGCGGGGGGAGGAGTACCTGGGCTTCGGGCCAGGGGCCCACTCCTTTTTCGAGGGGCGGCGGTTCTACTACCCCCGGGATTTGCAGGCCTTCCTTCAAGGGGATCCCCCGGTGGAAGACGGACCCGGCGGGGACTTTGGGGAATTCGCCATGCTCAACCTGCGGCTGGCCCGGGGCCTGCGGCGGGAGGACTGCCTCGCCCGCTTCGGCCCGGAGGGCGGCGCCCTTTTTGAGAAAGTGCTGGAAAACGCCCGCCGGTGCCCGTCCCAGCTGCTGCGGCGGGAGGAGGGAAACCTCTCTTTTACGCCAGAGGGGTTTTTGGTCTCCAACGCCCTGCTGGTGCGGCTGCTGGGAGAAGAGCTGTAAACGGGAAAAAAGAGCATCCACGGGGAAGGCCGGGATGCTCTTTCTGTTTTTGAGAAAAACCGGCCATGCGCCCTCACCCTTTTTTTCCAAAGAGCTCTGGGTGCATCCGGCTGTAGTGGAACAGGTACTGCTGGGCCAGGCCCGCGTCCTCCCCAAAGTCTTCTGGGCTCCTGCCCGGCAGCAGGGCGGCCAGGGCCCGCTTCATCCACACGTCCAGGGGGAAGCACTCCGTCCGGTGGAAGCCGTACAGCAGGGCGCGCTCCGCCACCTTGGGCCCCACCCCCGCGATCTTCTGCAGCTGGCGGCGGGCCTCCTCCAGGGGGGCCTGGGCCACCTGGGCCAGGTCCACCTCCCCGGAGGAGACCTTTTGGGCGGCGTCCAGCAGGTATTTGGCCCGGAAGCCCGCCCGCAGGGGGGCCAGGTCCTCCAGGGTACAGGCGGAAAGCCGCCGGGGGGTGGGGAAGGCCTGCCAGCCTGTCTCCCCAATGGGCTCCCCAAAGGCTTGGCACAGCCGGTGGATGATCCCCTTGATACGGGGGATGTGGTTGTTTTGGGAGATGATAAAAGAGCACAAAGCCTCCCAGGGCTCTTGGCGCAGGAGGCGGATGCCCGGGGCGAAGGCCGCCGCCTCCGCCAGGGCGGGGCTCAGGGCGGAGAGGGCCCGGCGCTTTGCCCCGTAGTCGGCGTCCAGGTCGAAATAGCCCCGCCACAGGGCGTCAAACTCCCTTTGGGAGCAGAAAAACCACACCTGCCCTCCCTGCTGGCCTAGGCGCAGGACCTTCCCGAAGGCCGCGCCCTCCCACAGGGCGAGGGGGCCGCCGGGGGCCTTTTCCCAGAGGGGGGCCGGCCGCCAGCGGAAGGCCTGGCCGCAGTCCAGGGTTTGGGCCAGGTCGAAGGAAACAGGGCACAAAAGGGCCCCTTCAAAAGGGGAACGAGAGTCCATGAAGAGCCTCCAAGCTGTATGTTCTGAAATATAAATGAATAATTATGCAATCCGGTGCAGAAGCCCGGCCCCGGGGGAGGATTTTGTCGAAACAGGCCGGAAAACCCCGGGCCATTTCCCCAAGTATACCACAAAACGGGGGAAATGCCCACTGTTTTTCCTTCCCCCTGGGGAAAAACAGCCCCGGCCCGAGGGAGGGTGAAATGTATGTTAAATGCCTGTGGACAAAATGTGGGAAAGAAATCTCCCTCTGGGTACTTGACACAAGATAGAGGGGAAAAAATGTTTTGACCACCTGGGTCTTGTGGGTTCTGGAAAGAAAAAAGCTTTGGGATTTTAATTCTTCCCAGGAAAAACTTAGCCGGATGTTACCATAATTCCAGAGGGGTGCAAAAACGGTGGAATGGGGAAAACCGCTTGGGACAAGGGTTTTTCACATATTCCACAGAGTTTTCCACAGGTTCCGGGGAAAATAAATTCCGCATTATGTAAACGTGTGGGAAATCCGGCGGCGGAGGGGAACAAAAAAGAATTTTTTTGCATCCCAGGGCGCATACGGGCCCTTTGGGGGGCTTTTTGCCGGAAGCCGGGGGAAAAGGGGGAAGCCCGGGGGTTTGGGGCGGCAAATTTATTTGAGATTTTCCGAGAACTGTGGTATAATCTAAAAAACTATGGGCAAATGGGCCCTTTGGGCCGGTGGGCCGGGGAAAAGCCCCCGCCTGCCGGCAGCACTCGGTGGAAAAATGAGGTGGCCAACTTTGGAAAAAAACAGGGAGAAGCGGCGGGAGCCCTCCCCCGGGCCCCGGGGGGCGGATATTATCGCCGGGCGCAACGCCGTGGCGGAGGCCCTGCGGGCGGGCAGGCCCATCGACAGCCTGTACGTCCAGCGGGGGGAGCGCAGCGGCGCCCTGCAGGCGCTGCTGGCCAAGGCCCGGCAGGCCGGGGTGCCCGTGAAAGAGGCGGACCCGGTAAAGCTGGAACACCTGTGCGGCGGGGCCAACCACCAGGGGGTGGTGGCCGTGGCCGCGGTAAAGGGGTACGCCAGCCTGGAGGAGCTGTTCCAACGGGCCCAGGACCGGCAGGAGCCCCCCTTTTTTGTGGTCTGCGACGGCCTGGAGGACCCCCACAACCTGGGGGCGGTGATCCGCTCGGCGGAGTGCGCCGGGGCCCATGGGGTCATCGTGCCCCAGCGCCGCAGCGTGGGCCTCACCTGGGCGGTGGGGAAGGCCTCGGCCGGGGCGGTGGAACACCTGCCCGTGGCCCGGGTGGGGAACCTGCCCCGCCTGTTGGAAGAGCTCAAGGAGCGGGGCCTTTGGATCTACGCGGCGGATATGGACGGCAGCCCCTGGTGCCAGACGGATTTCACCGGCCCGGTGGCTCTGGTGATCGGGTCCGAGGGCAGCGGGGTCAGCCGCCTGGTGAAGGAAAAAGCCGATTTTGTGGTGTCCCTGCCCCTGCGGGGCCGCATCAATTCGCTCAACGCCTCTGTGGCGGCAGGGATCCTCTGCTATGAGGTGGCCCGCCAGCGGGGCGGCCTGCGAGCGATCAATCCGTAAAAGGAGGATTCCCCGTATGGACAACAAGGAATTCACAGTGGAAGATATTTTGGCAGAACAGCGGGCCCGCAGGGAGACGGAGGCGGCCGGGAAGGCCGCCCAGGCGGAGCCGGCGCCCCCCCGGGAGGACGAGAGGGCGCAGGAGGAGCTCCCCCAGGAGGAGGTTCCCCCCGCGGCCCCGAAGGAGGCCCAGCCCGAGGAGGCGGCGGCCCAGGAGGATTTAAACGCCTTTGCCACCGGCAGCGTGGAGCTGCCGGGAGCCCAGCGCCCCGAGGCTCCCCCCCGGGAGGAGCGTCCTGCAAAGAAGAAGAAAAAGGGACGCGGCCTGTTCGGCCGGCGGAAAAAGGTGCCGGACTTCGACGAGAACGAGGACGACATGTACTACGGCATCCAGCTCAAGCCCATCGACGAGTACAGTATGGGGTACGACTCCGCCGGGGAGCTGACCAGCGAGGAAGAGGCCTATAAGACCTTGTTCGACGACTCCAAAAAGGCCATCGACGACGAGGTGGAGCAGAATTTCCAGCGGCTCCAAAAGGAGCGCCGCCGGCGGGTGGCCGAGGCGGTACAGAGCGCCGGGGTGGACGAGCAGGAGATCGCCGACGAGTTCGGCGTAGTGGCCCCCATGCCCGTGACCTCCTTCGCGGCGGACCCCTACGCCCGCCAGCACGGCATCAGCGTGGAGGGGGGCAAGCGCCTGCAGGGGGAGATGCCCGAGATCCAGAAGGCCATGCTGGAGACCTCTTCCGACCAGACCATGGAGATCAAGCTCAACGTGCTCAACGACACGGTGGAGCTCCAGCGGGTCCAGGAGGACCAGCCCGTCAGCGAGGAGGCGGTGGAGCGGGTGCTCCAGTCCCCGGAGAGGGAAGAGCCCGCCCGGGAGAAGCCCCGGGAAGAGCCTGCCCCGGAGGAAACCCAGGAAGAGGAAGTCCGGGAAGAGGCGGCCCCGGAGGAGAGCGCCCCTGCCCAGCCGGAGGCGGCCCAGGGGGAGGAGCCCACGGTGGTGCTGCCCCCGGTGCGGCCCCAGCGGCAGCAGGCCGAACCCCCGAGGGTTTCCAGCATCTACGAGTACCGCTCCCGGAACGTGCCCACCCACATCATCCACGCGGAGGTGCTCCAGGGGGCGCTGCTCTCGGAGAGCGAGGAGCTGCGCCAGGCCCAGGAGGCCCCGGTCCGTGGGCGGCGGCGGGTGCGCAACAAGAAACTGGAGGTCTCCCAGGCCCCCGCGCCCCAGCGGGACACCGGGGAGTCCATCGACGACTACACCGGGCCCGAGGACATCAAGTCCATCTCCCACGAGCTGCGGGGGGAAATGCGGGAGCTCACCCTGCGCATGATGATCACCGGGGTGTGTACCGTGCTGCTGGCCCTGGTGAACCTGATCTTCGGCGGCCAGTTCGCAGGGGTGGCGGACCCCGGCTCCCTGCCGGTGGTGTACGTGGTGCTGACCCTGGTGTTCCTGGCCGTGGCGGCCGGGGTGTGCTACAGGACCATTGGCAACGGCCTGAAGGCCCTGTTCGCCTTTAACGCCAACTCCGACAGCGCCGCCGCAGTGGCGGCGGTGGCAGTGGCCATCCAGGCGGTGGCCTCCGCCTTCTTCCAGGACGACCTGGCCGACGGGAACCTGCACCTGTACGCGGTGGTGCTCTCGGCCATCCTCTTTGTCAACGCCGCGGGCAAGCTGGCCATGATCCGGCGCATCCACTCCAACTTCCGGTTTGTCACCTCCCGGGAGCAGAAGTACAGCGTGCGCACTTACGACGACTACAACACCGCCCTGAAGATGGCCAAGGACTGCGTGGCGGAGCGGCCCGTGATCGCCTATCAGTGCAAGGCGGGATTTTTGAAGCGGTTTTTGGAGATCTCCTACAGCCCCGACCCCTCGGAGTCCTCCTCCCAGCTCATGGCGCCCATTGGGCTCATCGCCTCCTTGGTGCTGTGCATCGCCTCCCTGCTGATTACCCGCAGCGTGCCCGCGGCTGTCAGCGCCTTTGCGGCGGCCTGCTGCGCCAGCGTGGCGGTCTCCAACATGCTCTCTGTCAACCTGCCCATCAGCCGCCTGTGCCGCACGGCCCGCCGGGCCGGCGCCATGGTGGCGGGGTATGAGGGCGTGGAGCAGCTGGGCGGCGTGAACGCCGTCCTGGTGGACGCCGGGGAGCTGTTTCCCCGGGGCACGGTAGTGCTGGGGGGCATTAAGACCTTTGGCGGCCGGGCCGGCGCCGAGGCCGCGGTGATGGCGGCCTCCGCCCTGGTGAAGGAAGTGGGCGGCCCCCTTGCCGGGGTGTTCGACCAGGTCATCAGCGAGAACGAGGAGGCCCTTCCCCAGGTGCAGGGCTGCTCCTATGAGGACGAGCAGGGCATTGTGGGCCAGGTGGACGGCAAGGCCGTGTACGTGGGCAACCGCTCCCTGCTGATCAACCACCGGATCCAGGTGCCGGCCCGGGAGGAGGAGTCCCAGTACGCCTCCGGGGGCCAGCAGGTGATCTACATCGCCGTGGAGGGGACGGCCGCCGCCATGCTGGTGCTCACCTACGCCGCCGACCGGCGCCGGAAAAACGAGCTCCAGCGCCTGGAGGACAGCGGCATCAGCGTCATCATCCGCACCACGGACCCCAACGTCACCGCCCAGACGGTCTCCCGGCTGTTTGGGGTGGACACCGCCTCGGTGGGGATTTTGGACAGCCGCCTGGGCGAGGAGTACAAGAAGCTCACCTGCCGGCAGATCCCCCGGGCGGACGCCGCCGCGGCCGCCGAGGGGCGCATGGAAGCCATGAGGAGCGTGCTCTCCGCCTGTGTGGAGGCAAAGCGCACGGTGGGCCTGGTGGTGGCGGTGCAGACCGCCGCCGTGGTCCTGGGCTTTGTGCTGGTGGCCTTTTTGGCCTGCTTTGGGGCCATGGGCCAGCTTTCCAGCCTGGTGCTGTTTTTGTTCCAGCTGTTCTGGCTGGGGGTGGTGGTGTTCCTGCCCCGGCTGCGCCGGTGACAAGCCCGGGCCCGTCCCGGAAAAATCCAGAGATAAAAAGCCCCCCCGCGCGGGGGCTTTTTTGCTGCCCCGGGCCTCGAAAAAACTCCCTATGGGCGGGGAAACCACTGGTTTTTGGAAGAAAAGCCTAAAAAGAAAAAAATAAATTTCTCAAATTAGGCTATTTTTTGATTTTGCGCCTTGTATTCCTTGGGAGAATGCTATATAATTAGTCTTACCTTGTAATGTGAAACTTGTGCAAAACAGGGAAAGCACGGCACTGCGGCCCAGGCCGCTATCTTTGGAACCGGAAGGAGTCAGCCCATTATGAACCAATATCAGGCGAAGAATATTATCAATTTGGCCGTGGCTGGCCACGGAGGAGCCGGAAAGACCTCCCTGGCGGAAGCCATGCTGTACCTGGCGGGGGTTTCGGACCGCCGGGGCAAGGTGGGGGACGGGAACACCGTGTGCGACTACGACCCCGAGGAGATCCGCCGCAAGGCGTCCATTTCCGCGGCCAGCGCCCCCCTGGAGTGGAAGAATAAAAAGATCAACCTCCTGGACGCCCCCGGCCTCTTCGACTTCGAGGGCGGTATGTGCGAGGCCATGCGGGCCGCGGACACGGCGCTGATTGTGGTGTCCGGCAAGGACGGCGTGGCGGTGGGCACCGAGAAGGCCTTTGCCGCCGCAGAGAAAAACGGCCTGGCCAAGATCTTCTTCGTCAACGGCCTGTGCGACGAGAGCGCCCGCTTCTACCGGGTGTTCGAGGATTTGAAGGGCCAGTTCGGGCCCTCTGTGTGCCCGGTGGTGGTGCCCTTTATCCAGGACGGCCAGGCGAACATCTACATCAACCTTTTGGAGTACAAGGCCTACGACTACTCCGGCGGCAAGCCGGTGGCCGTGGCCATGCCCGACATGGGCGACCGCTTAGAGGGCCTGCGCACCGCCATTTACGAGGCCGTGGCCGAGACCGACGACGAGCTCTTTGAGAAGTACTTCGCCGGCGAGCCCTTCACCCCGGAAGAGGTCATCGTGGGGGTGAGCAAGGGCGTCAAGTCCGGCACCATCACCCCGGTGTTCTGCGGGGACGCGCTGCTCATGCGGGGCATGGAGCAGTTTATGGACGGCCTGTGCTGGCTGGCCCCCTCCGCCGAGGAGAAGGCCGGGGAGATCGGCCTGGACGTGGACGGCAACCCGGTGGAGCTGGCGGTCAACGAGGACGGCGCCGCGGCGGCCCTGGTGTTCAAGACCGTGGCGGACCCCTTCATCGGAAAGCTCTCTTATGTGAAGGTGGTCTCCGGCAAGATCGCCGCCGACTCCCAGCTGGTGAACATGCGCACCGGCAACCCGGAGCGGGTGGGCAAGACCGTGATGATGGTGGGCAAAAAACAGGTGGACACAAAGTACATCGGCGCGGGCGACATCGGGGCTATCCCCAAGCTCTCCGCCACCAACACCGGCGACACCCTGTGCTCCCCCGCCCGGAAGGTCACCCTGGAGGGCGTGGAGTATCCCAACCCCACCCTTTCCATGGCCATTGTCCCCGCCAAGAAGGGGGAGGAAGACAAGATCGCCCAGGGCATGATGCGCCTGGCCGAGGAGGACCCCACCCTGAAGTTCTCCACCAACAACGAGACCCACGAAATGCTGGTCTCCGGCTTGGGCGAGCAGCACCTGGATGTGGCTGTCTCCAAGCTCAAGTCCAAGTTCGGCGTGGACATCACCCTGAAAAAACCCAAGGTCCCCTACCGTGAGACCATCCGCAAGACGGTGCAGGTCCAGGGCCGCCACAAGAAACAGACCGGCGGCCACGGCCAGTTTGGCGACGTATGGATTGAATTCTCCCCCTGCGACAGCGACGGCCTGGAGTTCGGCGAGCGGGTCGTGGGCGGCGCCGTGCCCAAGGGCTTCTTCCCCGCGGTGGAGAAGGGCCTTAGGGAGTGCATTTTGAAGGGGCCCCTGGCGGGGTATCCTGTGGTGGGCCTGTCCGCCGTGCTCTACGACGGCTCTTACCACCCGGTGGACTCCTCGGAAATGTCCTTTAAGATGGCGGCAGCCCTGGCTTACAAGGCCGGCATGCCCCAGGCAAACCCTGTGCTCCTGGAGCCCATCGGTCACCTGAAGGCCACCGTGCCCGACGGCAACATGGGCGACGTGATGGGCGAAGTGAACAAGCGCCGGGGCCGGGTGCTGGGCATGGAGCCCGCCGGCGAGGGCCGCCAGACTGTGGAGGCCGACGTGCCCATGGCGGAGATGCACGACTTCACCACCTTTATCCGCCAGGTGACCCAAGGCCGGGGCAGTTTCACCTTTGAGTTCGAGCGCTACGAGGAGGCCCCCCAGAACGTGGCCCAGAAGGTCATCGAGGAGGCCAAGGCCGAGGCCGGGGAGTGAGTTCCCCCGCAAAAATAGACATGGGAAAGGGGCCGCTGCACTGGGCAGCGGCCCCTTTTGCGCCCCTGGAGGGCGGCCCTTACTGGTTTAAACCCCTTTCGGCGCTTTCGGTTTCAAACTGCTTGTTGTAGAGCTGGGCGTAGTAGCCGCCCTGCTCCATGAGCTCCTGGTGGGTGCCCCGCTCGATGATCTTCCCGTGGCGCACCACCAAGATCATGTCCGCCTTGCGGATGGTGGAGAGGCGGTGGGCGATGAGGAAACTGGTGCGGCCGGTGAGCATGGTGGAGATGGCCTCTTGGATGAGGGCCTCGGTCTTGGTGTCGATGGAGGCGGTGGCCTCGTCCAAAACGAAGATCTTCGGGTCCGCCAGCACCGCCCGGGCAAAGGACACCAGCTGCTTTTCCCCGGTGGAGAGCTGGCCGCCCCCCTCGCCCACGTCGCTGTTGTAGCCGTGCTCCATGTGGGTGATGAACTCGTGGGCGTTCACAAGCTTTGCCGCCGCCACAATCTCCTCGTCGGTGGCGTCCAGGCGCCCGTAGCGGATGTTCTCCTTGATGGAGCCGGAGAACAGGTGGGGCGTTTGCAGCACGTAGCCGATGTTCGAGTGGAGCCACAGCTGGCTGCGCTCCCGGTAGTCCCGGCCGTCGATGAGGATGCGGCCCCCGGTGGGCTCGAAAAACCGGCAGCAGAGGTTTACCAGGGTGGAC
>CALWIE010000080.1 GCA_944380625.1 uncultured Clostridia bacterium | reverse complement strand
GCCTCCCGCAGGGGGGTGAACCACTTGCCGTTGTAGATCAGGTCGGCAAAGTCCACCGCCAGCTTGGTCTTCATGTGCTTGGTGTCCTTGTCGATGGTGATCATCTCCAGCACCTCGTGGGCCCGATAGAGGATGGTGCCGCCGGGGGTCTCGTACACGCCCCGGTCCTTCATGCCCACCAGGCGGTTCTCCACGATGTCCAGCAGGCCGATGCCGTTCTCGCCGCCCAGCTGGTTGAGCTTGCGGATGATGTCGCTGGCCTTCATCTTCTCGCCATCGATGGCCACGGGCCAGCCCTTCTCAAAGTCCAGGGTCACATAGGTAGCCTGGTCGGGGGCCATGGCGGGGGACACGCCCATCTCCAGAAAGCCCGGCTTGTCATACAGGGGCTCGTTGGCCGGGTCCTCCAGGTCCAGGCCCTCGTGGGACAGGTGCCACAGGTTCTTGTCCTTGGAGTAGTTGGTCTCCCGGCTGATTTTCAGGGGGACGTTGTGGGCCTCGGCGTAGTCGATCTCCTCGTCCCGGCCCTTGATGTCCCACTCCCGCCAGGGGGCAATGATCTTCATCTCGGGGGCAAAGCGCTTGATGGCCAGCTCGAACCGGACCTGATCGTTGCCCTTGCCGGTGCAGCCGTGGCAGATGGCGTCGGCGCCCTCTTTCTTGGCGATGTCCACAATGCCCTTGGCGATGATGGGCCGGGCAAAGGAGGTGCCCAGCAGGTACTTGTTCTCATACACGGCCCCGGCCTTCACGGTGGGGTAGACGTAGTCCTGGATGAACTCCTCTTTCAAATCCAGCACATACAGCTTGGAGGCGCCGGTCTTTTTGGCCTTTTCCTCCAGGCCGTCCAGCTCGGTGCCCTGGCCCACGTCGCCGGAGACGGCGATGACCTCGCAGTTGTTGTAGTTTTCCTTCAGCCAGGGGATGATGATGGAGGTGTCCAGGCCGCCGGAGTAGGCCAGCACCACCTTTTTGATCTCGTTTGCCATGATGGGTCCCTTCCTTTTATGATCGATGTGGTTTCTTGAAGTTCTTGTTTGGAACACTTGCTATTATACACCCATCTCTGGAAAAATCAAGAGGAAATCGCATATTTATTCATGTTTTTTGCAAAATTCCTCCCCCGCCCCTGCATTTGGGCAGTTTCCCAGGAAAAATCCTCTGAAAAAACGCAAGGGGAGGGCGTGTCCGCCCTCCCTCAGCTGGGGTTTTATTCATTCTATTCAAAAACTTATACAGTCTCCTTTTCCCGGGCGGCAGCCTGACGCTCCTTCTTCTGGTGGTGGAGGGTAATCTTCCGGTAGAGCAGCACCCCCAGGCCGCTGATGGCCGCCGTGGCCACAAACACCACCACCGCGAAAAGGTAGTTCTCCGTGCCCAGGGCGTCGCCCCCCATGGTGGAGGTGACCACCGAGGGGATCCGCGCCACAGAGGTGATGAGCACCCAGGTGGGAAGGCGCATGGGGGTCAGCCCCACAATATAGGTGAGCACGTCCTTGGGGGTGCCGGGGATGAAAAACAGGAGGAAGGCGATCAAATTCAGCCGCCGGGTGTTCTGCAAAAACTTCAGGGAGTGGATCTTCTCCTCCGGGACAAAGAGGGTGACAAACCGCATGCCGTACTTTTTCACCACCAGGAAGATGGCGATGCTGCTCAGGGTGGTGCCCAAAATACACAAAAAGGTCCCCTCCAGGGCCCCAAAGGCGTAGCCCGCGCCGATCTCCAGGGGCTCCCCGGGCACAATGGCGATGACCACCTGGAAGGCCATCATCCCCAAAAAGGCCAGCCTGCCCCAAAAGCCGTGGCTGTCCACCCAGTCCCGGAACTGGTCCGGCTGGGACACAAACTCCAGCATGGGCCGCCCCACAAACCAGCACACCGCCGCCGAAAACACCACAAAAAGCCCCAGGCACACCAGGGCCGCCGTCCGTTTTTTTCTCTGTTCCCGCTTGTCCATGGCTCTCTCCTTGCCCATTTTCTCCCTTTTCTGTACCCAGTATAGAGGAAAGGCCCGAAAAAATCTTCAACAAATTCTGAACATTTCCCCCGGGAAGGATTTTATTATACCAGGAGCCTGGGGCCGCCGCAAGAAAAAAGGGCCGCCGTTTTCGCGGCAGCCCTTCCCGTTTTTAGGAAACCCGGGTGATGTACTGGCAGTACACGTACACGTTGCGAATCTTCTTGGCCGTCACCCCGTCGGCGGCCTTCACCTCCGGCTGGGTCTCCGAGGGAGTGATGTACAGCTTTACGGCGATGGCGTCCTGGCCCACCCGCATTTTCCGGATGGGCTTGTAGGTGAAGTTCCGGGGCTCAATGCCCACAAAGTCGTGGAGCACCTCTTCGGTGGCCCGGTCTGTAAAGCACCGCAGGATGTCCTCCGTGCTGTACATGTCGATGATGGCCTTCGCCTCTTCAAAGGTCAGGTTGGTGGCGTGGTAGTCCCCCGCTCCAATGACGTACATAGTGCTGTTGTCCAAAAGCAGCAATGGTTCTTTCTTTTCCGGCATACTGTGAGCCCCCTTTTGTCAGATTTTCCGGCCGCCCTGGTATCGCTCATTCTGCACAGAGCACGGCCGTTTATAACTTATATTATAGTTATTTTGCCCGATTATGGCAAGGGGGCCGCCAACTTGTTAAAAAATAAATTAGTACAAATTTTACCTCTTCTTTTCTCCACCAGCCCCGAAAAGAGGGCGCAAAAAAGGGCCGCCGCGAAAGCGGCAGCCCTTTTCACACCTCATGGGGAGGGGAGCTCAAATTCCCGCACCAGGCCGTACAGGCGCTCGTCCACCTGGGCCCGGACCCGCAGCCCCTCGGGGACGTACTCCTCCGCGAGGACGGCCCCCTCCTCCCGCAGGCGGGCGGCCAGGCCCGTTTTGGAAAAGGGCAGCAGCAGCTCCACCGGGAAGGTCTTCTCCGGCAGGTTCTCCTCGATGGCCGCCAAAAGCCCCTCCAGGCCCTGCCCCCGCAGGGCGCTGATGGCCACCGCCCCAGGGAGCCTGGGGGCCAGCGCCGGGTCGGCCACCGCGTCCCACTTGTTGAGCACAGGGATCACCGGCTTTCCCGCGGCGCCCAGCTCCTGCAAAAGGCTTTCGGTGACCTCCAGGTGCTCCCGGGCCTCCGGGCTGGAGGCGTCGCAGACGTTTAGGAGGATGTCCGCCGAGGCCGCCTGCTCCAAGGTGGACTTGAAGGCCTCCACCAGGTGGTGGGGCAGCCGCCGGAGGAAACCCACTGTGTCGATGAGCATCACCGTCTTCCCGCAGGGGAGTTTCAGGGCCCGGGCGGTGGGGTCCAAGGTGGCGAAGAGCTTGTCCTCCGCCAGGACCCCCGCCTGGGTCAGCTGGTTCATCAGGGTGGATTTCCCCGCGTTGGTGTAGCCCACCAGCGCCACGGTGACGGTGCCGTCCTTTTTGCGCCGCCGCTGGGTGACCGCCCGGGCGGCCTCCACCTCTTTGAGCTGTTCCTTCAGGCTTCCGATGCGCCGCCGGATGTGGCGCCGGTCGGTCTCCAGCTTGGTCTCGCCGGGGCCCCGGGTGCCGATGCCGCCCCCCAGCCGGGAGAGGGCCGCGCCCTGGCCGGAGAGCCGGGGCAGCAGATAGCGCAGCTGGGCGAGCTCCACCTGGAGCTTGCCCTCCTTGCTCCGGGCCCGCTGGGCGAAGATGTCCAAAATCAAGGTGGTGCGGTCCACCACCCGCACGCCGCAGGCGGCCTCCAGGTTCCGCAGCTGGGTGGGGCTCAGCTCCCGGTCGAAAAGGAGCAGGTCCGCCTCCTGCTGCCGGCAGGCCTCCCCCACCTGCTCCACCATGCCGGAGCCGATGCAGGTAGCCGTGTCCGGGGCGGGGCGCTTCTGAACAAGGGAGCACAGGGGCTCCGCCCCGGCGGTCCGGGCCAGTTCCTCCAGCTCCTCCAGGGAGGCCTGGGCGTCGTATTCCCCTGTGTCCAAGGCCACCAGGATGGCCCGCTGGGGCCGGATCTCGTTTTCAAACAAGGCGTTTCCCTCCTCTTCCAAAGCAACAGCCTTATCATAGTACAGAAACCCGGCCCCGTCAACGCTTTTCTAGGCCTCCAGCTCCACCAGGTAGGAGACGCCCTGCTGGTTCAGGGCGTGGTACAGCCCCGTCTCCCCCGAAAAGGCCCCCTGGGCCAGCTGGGCGGTCAGGGCCTCCAGGTCCACAGTGACGCCCCCCATGGACCCAGAGGACGCCTCCCCCTGGATCCACACCTGGTAAAAGACGTCCCAGCCCCCGTCCGCCCGGGGGGCCATGGGAGGTTTCCCCAGGGCGAAGACGGTGAGCATCTGGGGCGGGAAGGGCAGCTCCACCTCCGCGGCCCCCGACCCCGTGCCCGTGTAGGCCAGGGCCGCCCGCCGCTGGGAGAGAAACTCCTTTTCCTCCGCCGTCAGGTGGAGGGCGCCGTTTGCCAGGTGCCCGCCCACCAGTTCCTCCAGTTTCTCGTTGTCCTGCAAAAAGTCCGCCCACTCGGGGCAGTCGGTCTGCTCCCAAAGGGACAGCTCCAGCCTTTGGGAATGGTTTGTGGCCGCCATGCTCATTCCTCCTCTTCCAAATCCTGCCGGTCTATCTCGTCCAGCTGGGCCCAGGAAAGGCCCAGCCCGTCCCACTCTGCAAAAGTGCGGCGGCAGGCGTCCAGGGCAACCCAAGTGACCGCCTCCTCCCAGTCCCAGGGGAGGTGGGCGGGCAAAAGCTGGTCCAGCTCCCGGGCGGCCTCCTCTTTCGAGACCCCCAAAAGCTTTCCCAAAACCACAGAGAGCCCTCCTGACTCCTCCAAAACCAGGCCCCGCACCCCGGCCCCCTCCAAAAGGGCCTGTACCCCCGCCAGGGTGAAGGGCTTCTCCCCCAGGGCCTGGCGGGCCAGCACCATGCCCCGCCGCTCCTCCAGGGCCGCCTGGGAGGGCTGGGGCCGGAACAGCGCCTCCCACTGGCCGACGCGCCCCTCCCCGGCGGTCTGGGGGAACAGGTCCTCCAGCAGCCGGTCGAAGCGCTCTTCCAAAAGGGCGAAACCCGCCCCGAAGGCCTCCAGCTCCCACCCGGTGGGGAAGTCCTCCCCCAGCTGGTACAGGCCGGTGGCCTCCAGGACCTGCTTCATATGCGCCGCCGCCCTCATGCGATCTCCTCCACTTGGACGGTCCCAATGGTGGTCAAATACCCTGTCATGCCGGGAAGGTCCGACATGGCGGCGGAATAGGCAACTTTCGTCAAGGGGGCTGCCGTCAGGGCGGCCCGGGTGACGTCGGCCAGGTAGAAGGGCTGGCCGATCTGCCGGGTCTTCCCATAGGCGGCGATGGCCTTTTCCACCTGCTCCTTGGCCCAGGCAAACTCCACCCCCTCCTCCGGGGCGATCTGGATGTGGACGCTCACGGGCACCTCCGTGGCGGCCTGGACCGACAGGGTCACCCCCACCTCCCGCTCTTTCTCCAGCCTTTCCTTCAAAGCGTTGACCACCCCGGAGCTGGGCGCCCCGTCCTCGCCCCAGACGTACAGGGCCACGGTCCCGGCCCCGGAGCTGCGGGGCACCACCTGCACGGCGGAGATCCCCTCCTGGGAGAGGGCCGCCTCCCGGTAGTAGTCCCCGTTGGCCCCGTTGGGGCTGCGGCCCAGGCTCTGGAGGATCCGCTGCCGGTAGTCCTCGTCCTCCTCCGCGTCCCGGCCCCCGGTGACGGCCGCCTGGTTGGCGGCGTAGTGGATGCCCACAGGCGCCGAGACCAGGGTGGTGATGTATCCGGCGGCGGCGTTCCCGGCGCTGCCGGCCTCCAGGGCCCGCACCGGCGCCTCCACCGTCAGCTCCCCGGCCTCTAAAACCGCCTCCTCGGTGGTCTCATACTCCGCCACAGGCTCCCCCGAGGTGGCGCACACAGTGCCCTTGGGCACCACCAGGTCAAAGGAGAGGGGCAGATACCGGGAAAAGGACACAAAGCCCGCCGCCTTTTCCGCAGGCCTGCGGGGCACCCCCCGCAGCTCCCCGTGCCGGTCCAGCTGTTCCCCGGTGGCCGTTTGGGGGAAGGCCTGGCGCTCCAGCCACTCCAGAGAGGCCTCCAGCCGGTACAGCTCCCCTGCCAGCACCCGCAGGCGCAGGCCGATCTCCGACACGTCCTCCACCTTGGCGCCGCTGGCCTGCTCGTAGGCCTCCCTCATGCGGGCCAAGAACGTCTCATAGGTTTCCATCGCCGCTCTCCTTTCCGGGGGCGGTCACCTGGCCCTCGCCCTGGGGCGTCTCCAGGACAAAGCGCCACCGGCCGGCCGCCTCCTCATACCACGCCTCTTTCACCCGGGTCCCGGCCAGGCCCAGCAGGGCCTCCTCCGCCAGGGCCCGGGCCCGTTCCCCACTGTGCTCCTCCTCGGGGTCCAGCTCCCTCAGGCCGCTGCCGAGCTCTGGCCCGTAGAGGAAGCTCCCCCTCGCCAGGGAGACCGCCATCGCCCCGTTTTGCAGGGCCTCCTCCAAGCCTGTCACCGGCTGGGGGAGCCCCCCGGGGCCCGCCGCCTCCCCGGCGCCGTTCCACTTCCACTGCATAGTAGTCCCTCCTGTTCTCAGACAGGGGCAAAGGCCTGCCCATTGATGACCACTTCCCCCGTGTTCTTCAGCAGGATCTCCGCCCCGCCCGCAGAGTACAGCCGCACCTCCCCCTGGGCCAGGTCCTGGTCCGGGGCCGAGGCCACGCCGGCGCAGACCCCGTCCAGCAGGACCGCCTGCCGGCCCTCGGCGGCGGCGCTGGAAAAGCCGTAGGGGAACAGGAGCTCCGGGCTCTGGTACTCCCGCTCCCCCTGGATCCGCGCCCCCTGGCCGCCCCCTGCCACCTGGCCCCGGCTGAGCTTTGTCTCCCGGGGCTTTTTCATCTGTTTTGCCAGCCACACGATGTCTCTCCCTCCTCCAGAACAAGTCGGGTCCTCTCCCCCTGCCCGTTTACCTCATACCGGGCGGAGCGCACCTGCCAGCCGGAAAACCTTCCCAGACGGGGCGCCTCCACGGTGAATGCCTGGCCCCGCCGGGGCCAAAAGTCCCCGGGAAGCTCCACGGTGAGCAGCCGGTACTCCCGCTCCCCCTCCCGGATGAGTTCCCGGGGATCGCGGCCGTCCTCCATGCTCACGTACCGCTGCCGGGGAGCTCCCCCAAAGGCGGCGTTCTGGAAGGGGGTGTCGTAAGAGCCTCTGTAGCTCTGCTGCCAAACGGCGCTCAGCCGGCGGCAGGGGCTGCGGCTCAGCTGGGCCGAAAGGACCGGGCCCGCGGGGCAGACAACCTCCTCCGCCCCTTCGCAGTGGACGCCTCCCTCCCCGTCCACATAGGGGGAGGTGCCCAAAAACTCCTGGCAAAAGCCTTCTAAAACCTCCCAGCAGCTGGTCCCCTTCTCCACGGCCCACTGGCCGGTCTGGGGGCTTCTGTCCCCCCGCGCCTGGGAAAACCCCAGGGGGTTTAAAAACCGCCTTTCCAAGGCCGCCAGGGAGGGGTTTTGAAGGACGCCCGGCTGGGCTTCGTTGTCCAAAAGGATCCCCTCCCAGCTGCGGCACACCAGCTCCACCCGAACGCCATCGCCGTCCAGGAAGGTGTTCTGCTCGTCCACAATGCCCCCAAAGACCACCTGCCCCTCCCGGTACGCCCGGACGTAGGCCAGGTCCCCCCAGGGCTCCTCAAGGGCAAACAGGGCTTGCAGCTGGCTGGCGGGGGCGTCCTGGTCATAGAGCAGGCGCGCCTCCAGGGGCTCTCCCAAAAAGAGGGCCGCGCCGTTTTCCAGCTCTCCCCAAAAGGTCATGGAACCACCACCCTTTCCCCTTCCCCCAAGCAGTCGATGTCCCGGATGTGGGGGTTTGCCGCCACCAGTTCCTCCACGGGCCTGCCCCAGCGGGCGGCGTATTCCCACAGGCTCTCCCCCGCCCGGGCCCTGTAGCACCCCTGGCCGGAAAAGCCCTTGGCCCCCTGCCACTCCACAAAGGAGAAGCTGTAGCGCACCAGGTCTTTCCCCTGGGCCCCCTTCAGCTCCAGAGCGTCCATCACCGCCCAAAAGGGCGAGAGCCCCGGCAGCTGCAAAAGGCCCGGCCCCCGCTGGGAGAAGGCCCGCTGCAGGGCCTCCCACTGGGCCATGCAGTCCCCCCCGGAGAAATACCCCTCCCCGGTGACCTTCCGCCGTTTCGCCCCCAGCTCCTCCAGGCGGGGCTCCCCGTAGGGGATCCCTGTCTCCACCATGTCCCGCGCAGCCTTCACCTCCAGGGAGACCGGGTTGTCCTGCCAGGTAAAGTCCCGGAACCGCATTCCCATCAAATTCACGGCGCCGCCCCCTTCCCGCTCACAGGGGGGCCGGGTAGCGCCGGCTGTCCCGTTCCACTTCCCGGGAGACCTCTTCCGCTCTCTCCCGGCTGTTCTTTTCCTCCACAGTCACTCCTCCTTTTCCTTGCATCCGCTGGCGGTGAAGACCGCCGTCCCCTGGGGCAGCTCCAGGCGGGACCACCGGCAGCCTGTGTACTCCCTGTCCCCCACCTGGGCGGTAAAGGAGGCGAGGCGCTCCAGCCCCTGGGTCCGCAGCCCCCGCAGCTCCACCTGGTACTCCCCCTGGGCGCCCTCCAGGGCGAAGGGGGACTCCTCCCCCACGGCTGTGAGGGGTTTCCCGGAGAAGGCGGCCTTCACCGTGGCCCCCGAGGCCCGGCAGGACTTCCCTCCCAAAACCAGGGCGAGGCCCTGGCCGTCCTCCCCGCCGCCAAACACCGCCCGGAAGGCCAGTTTTCGCAGCCGGGTCAGGGAATCGGCCACGCCGGGCTCCCGTTCCAGCCGGAGGCACCCGGGAAAGCGCTGGGGCAAAAGGTCCCACAGCTGGGCCAGCAGCTGTTCCCCCTGGGCCTCCTCCAAGGGGAACAGGGTAAAGCGCAAAACTGTCTCCCGGCTCTCCCCCT
>CALWIE010000079.1 GCA_944380625.1 uncultured Clostridia bacterium | reverse complement strand
CGCCAGGATGCTGGGCCGCTCCCGGCCGCCGGAGTGGCGCTCCCCGTGGGAGAGGCGCAGGCAGTCCCCCGCCCGCAGGGCTTTGGAGAACCCGCACAGGCTCTTCTCGCACACCAGGGCGGCCCGGGTCTTTGTCAGCTGGCCCTCGGGCAGCTGGGGGAAATTCTCAAACAGGTATTCCGCCGTCACAAACCCCAGCACCGAGTCCCCCAAAAACTCCAGCCGCTCGTAACTTTTGCACTTGTGCTCGTTGGCGAAGGAGGAGTGGGTCAGGGCTGTCTCCAGCAGGGACCGGTCCCGAAACCGGTAGCCGATCCGCTTTTCGTACTCTTCCAGGCGCTCCATCTCTCTTCCTCCTCACTGCTTTTTGGAAACGGCCGCGGCGATCTCCTGGGTGACGCCGGACTGGGCGTAGTCCCGGGCAAGCCGCAAGGCGCTTTTTACAGTGGAGGCCTTGGCGCTGCCGTGGATCTTGAACACAGGCTTCTGGCAGCCCATAATGGGCGCGCCGCCGTACTCGTTGTAGTCCAGCTCTTTCTTCATCTTCTTCAGGTCGTTGTAGACCATGGCCGCCGCCAGCTTGCCCTTCAGGCTGCCCATAAACACGCCCTTTATCTTGTCCATCAGGGCCATGGCCACCCCTTCGTACAGCTTCAGGAGCATGTTGCCGGTAAAGCCGTCGGCCACCACCACGTCCGCCCCGTTGTAGGGGATCTCCCGGGCCTCCACGTTGCCGGTAAAGCGGATGTCCGGGCAGGCCTTCAAAAGGGCCAGGGCCTCCTGCTGGAGCTGGCCGCCCTTGTGCTCCTCCGTGCCCACGTTAGCAAGGGCCACCCGGGGGGACCCGATGCCCATGACGCTCTTCATATACGCCGATCCCATAAGCCCGAACTGCAAGAGCATCTCCGGCCGGCAGTCCACATTGGCGCCCCCGTCGATGAGCATGAAAAACCCCTGGGTCCCCGGCATAATGGGGGCGAAAGCCACCCGCTTTACGCCCCGCAGCCGCTTGACGATGGTGGTGGCCCCCACCACCAGGGCGCCGCTGTTGCCGGCGGAGGCAAAGGCGTCCCCCTTGCCCTCGGCCAGGGCCCGCAGGCCCACCGCCATGGTGCTGCCGCTCTTCTCCCGGATGACGCTGGTGGGCTCGTCCTCCATGGTGAGGACCTCCCCGCAGGAGAGGATCTCCATGGCGGCCAAATCCTCCTCCAGGCCCAGCTCCTTGGCGCAGGCCTCCAGCCGGGGCCTGTCCCCCACCAGGAGGATGTCCACCCCCAGCTCGCGCCGGGCCTGGGCGCAGCCCAGCAAAATCTCCCGGGGGGCGTTGTCCCCTCCAAAGGCGTCTACAATGATCTTCATACGCGCTCCTCCTCCCGGGCGGCCTCCTTCAGGGGCTCGCCCATCTCCCGGCAATAGGTTTCCAGGTCCCGAAGGCCCCGCTGGGAAAGGGCCATGTACCGCTGCCGCTTGTCCCGGATCCTCTCGGGCAGGGGGGGCAGCACCCCAAAATTGGCCCCCATGGGCTGAAAGTCTTTCCCCTCGTACCCGGAGACATACCGGGCCAGGGCCCCCATCATGGTGGTCTCCGGCAGGACAAGGGGCTCCTTTCCCGCAAGCCTGCGGGCCAGGTTCAACCCTGCCAGCAGCCCCGAGGAGGCGGACTCCATATACCCCTCCACCCCGGTGATCTGCCCGGCGAAGAACAGTTCCGGCCGGGCAAGCACCGAGTAGTCGGCGGCAAGCAGTCCCGGGGAGTGTAGAAAGGTGTTCCGGTGCATGACCCCGTAGCGGACAAACTCCGCGTTCCGCAAGGCGGGGATCATGCCGAACACCCGCCTCTGCTCCCCGAATTTTAAGTTGGTCTGAAAGCCCACCAGGTTAAAGAGGGTGCGCTCCCGGTTCTCGGTGCGCAGCTGCAAAACCGCCCAAGGCCGGTGGCCGGTGCGGGGGTCCCGCAGCCCCACGGGCTTCATGGGGCCAAAGCGGATGGCGTCGTGGCCCCGGCTTGCCAGCACCTCAATGGGCATGCAGCCCTCGTAGACCTGAGGGTCCCGGGCGTCGAAACTGTGGACCGGGGCCCGCTCCGCCGTGACCAGGGCCTCCTGGAAGGCGTCGTACTCCGCTTTGTTCATGGGGCAGTTGAGGTAGTCCCCCTCCTGCCCCTCCTCATCCCCCCGGCCGTAGCGGGAGGCCGCAAAGCAGCAGTCCATGTCCAGGCTCTCCCGGGTGACAATGGGGGCCGCCGCGTCGAAAAAGCTCAGGCCGCCGCCGCACAGGGACTGTATCCTCCCCGAGAGGGGCTCCGCCGTCAGGGGGCCTGTGGCCACAACGGCCGGGCCCTGGGGGATGTCCCGCGCCTCCTTGCGTACCACCGTAATGAGGGGCTCTCCCTCGATGGCCTGGGTGGCCAGCCGGGAAAACTCCTCCCGGTCCACGGCCAGGGCGCCCCCAGCGGGCACGGCGGATTTCTCCGCGCAGGCCACCAGCAGGGAGCCCAGCCGGCGCATCTCCTCCTTTAAAAGCCCGGCGGCGCTGTCAATGCGGCTGGCCTTCAGGGAGTTGGAGCAGATCAGCTCCGCGAAGCCCGGGCTCTGGTGGGCGGGGGAAAACTTCTGGGGCTTCATCTCGTACAATGCCACGGGGACGCCCCGCTTTGCCAGCTGCCAGGCGGCCTCGCACCCGGCCAGGCCGGCCCCCAGCACGGTCGCGCAGAGGGTCGCCATCTCAGTCCTCCCCCTCTTCCCCGGGCTTTTTCCCAGGGAAGGTGCACCCCGGGGTCACGCAGTACAGGGTCTTGTCCTTGGTCTTCTTCTGCATCAGGGTCTTGCCGCAGACCGGGCACTTCTCCTTGCTGGGGGGGTCCCAGGAGACAAAGTCGCACTTGGGGTACTCGCTGCAGCCGTAGAACACCCGGCCCTTTTTCGACTTGCGCTCGATGATCTTCCCGCCGCACTTGGGGCACTCGGCCCCGGTGTCGTTGACGATCTTCTTCACGTTTTTGCACTCGGGGTAGCCGGGGCAGGCCAAAAACTTCCCGTAGCGGCCGAATTTCACCACCATCTTCCGGCCGCACTTCTCGCAGATGACGTCGGTCTCGTCCTCCTTGAGCTTGATCTTCACCCCGTCCATCTCCTTTTTGGCCTTTTGGACGGTCTTGTCAAAGTCGTCGTAGAACTTTTGCAGGGTGTCCACCCAGTTCTCGTCCCCCCGCTGGACGGCGTCCAGCTCGTCCTCCACCTGGGCGGTAAACCTCACGTTGACGATTTTGGGGAAGCGCTCCTTCATCAGCTTGGTGATGACCTCCCCCAGCTCCGTGGGCTTAAAGGCCTTCCCCTCCCGGGTGACGTACTCCCGGGTGGTGATGGTGGAGATGGTGGCGGCATAGGTGGAGGGCCGGCCAATGCCGTTTTCCTCCAGGGTCTTGATGAGGGAGGCCTCGGTGTACCGGGGCGGGGGCTGGGTAAAGTGCTGGTTGCCCTTTAGGTCCTTGACCTTCAGCTTCATGCCCGCCTCCAGAGGGGGCAGGTCCTTGCCGGCTTTCTCCTCCTCGTCCCGGCTTTCCTCATACAGGGCGGTAAAGCCCTCGAAGGCCACGTTGAAGCCGGAGGCCTTGAAGACGTACTTCCCCGCGCCGATGGTGGCCTGGGTGGTGTTCATCACGCAGTTTGCCATCTGGCAGGCGATAAAGCGCTCCCAAATGAGCTTGTAGAGCTTGTACTGGTCGGAGGTCAAAGACCCCTTTACCTGCTCGGGGGTCAGGCTGACAATGGCGGGCCGGATGGCTTCGTGGCCGTCCTGGGCGTTTGCCCGGGACTTGAAGTGCCGTGCTTTTGGAGGCAGGTACTTCTTCCCCCAGCGCTCCTCGATGTAGGCCCCCGCGTCCCGGATGGCGTCCTCGGAGATGCGCAGGGAGTCGGTACGCATGTAGGTGATAAGGCCCGTAGAGCCAAGGCCCTCCACCTCCACGCCCTCGTAGAGCTCCTGGGCGGCCTTCATGGTGCGCCGGGCCTGGAAGCCCAGCTTCCGGCTGGCCTCCTGCTGGAGGGTAGAGGTGATAAAGGGCGGGGCGGGGGAGCGGTTCTTCTTCCCCTTTTTCACGGCGGTGACCAGAAAGTCCTCGTGGGAGAGCTCCTCAAAGAGCCGGTCGGACTCCTCCTTGGAGCCGATCTTGATCTCCCCGTTTTCGTCCCCGTAAAAGGCGGCGGCGAACACGGCCTTGCTGGGGGGCGCGGTGAGCTTGGCGTCGATGCTCCAGTACTCCTGGGGCACAAAGGCCTTGATTTCCTCCTCCCTGTCCACAATCATCCGCACGGCCACGCTTTGCACCCGGCCCGCGGAAAGCCCCCGGCGGATGGTCTTGGCCAGGAAGGGGCTGAGGGTGTAGCCCACCAGCCGGTCCAAGATGCGGCGGGCCTGCTGGGCGTTGACCAGGTCCAGGTCGATGGCCCGGGGGTGGGCCATGCCCTCCTCCACGCCGGTGCGGGTGATCTCGTTAAAGGTGACGCGGTCCGGGGCGTCCTCGTCCAGGCCCAAAATGTAGGCCAGGTGCCAGGAGATGGCCTCC
>CALWIE010000078.1 GCA_944380625.1 uncultured Clostridia bacterium | reverse complement strand
CCGGAGACTGACTTTTGCCTCCCCCCGCAGCAGGTCGAAGGCCCGCTCCCCCCGCCGCAGGGTGGGGTAGGCCCCGGCGTCCTGCTCCAAAAAGCCTTGAAGCACCATGGCGTCCACAATTTCCCGCAGCTCCTCCTCCCGGTATGCCCCCAGGGAGCCATAGGCCGGATACCGGTCGAAGCCCTGGCGGAGCACTTTCTCCCCCCGGCTGCCCCGGACCACGTCCAGCACCATCTTCACTCCAAACCGGTCCCGCAGCTGCCCTACGCAGGCGGCGATCTGCCGGGCGGGCCCGGTCACGTCCCGCTCCAGGAAACGGCCCACGCAGTTCTGGCAGTTTTCGCACCGGGTGGGGGCCTGTTCCCCAAAGTAGTGGAGGATGTACTCCCGCAGGCAGGCGGTGGTGTGGCAATAGCCCTCCATCGCCTGCAGCCGTTCCTCCGCCCGGCGGAGGAGCTCCTCCCGGGTCCTCTCGTCCAGGTCGGGGTTCTCCTCCCCGTGGGCCAGGAGGAACCGGTTGAGGGACACGTCCTGCCGGCTGTAGAGGAGGAAGCACTCGGCGGGCTCCCCGTCCCGGCCGGCCCGGCCCGCCTCCTGGTAATAGCCCTCCAGGTCCTTGGGCATGTTGTAGTGGACCACAAAGCTCACGTTGGACTTGTCAATGCCCATGCCGAAGGCGTTGGTGGCCGCCATGACCGTGGCCCGGTCGTAGAGGAAATCCTCCTGGTTGCGCTGGCGCTCCCGGTCGGGGAGGCCGGCGTGGTAGCGGGTGGCGGCGAAGCCCCGGTCCAGCAGGGCCTGGCACACCTCCTCCACGGCCTTGCGGGTGGCGCAGTAAACAATGCCGCTCTTGTCCCGCCGGGCCTCCAGCAGGGAGAAGAGCTCCTGGAGCTTGTCCTTGGGGCGGCGCACCTCAAAGTACAGGTTGGGCCGGTCGAAGGTGGTCACGCTCACAAAGGGGTGGGAGAGCCGCAAAAGCTTTAGGATGTCCCGCCGGACCCGGGGGGTGGCGGTGGCGGTGAAGGCCGCCACCGGGGGCCGCTGGGGGAGCTTCTCCACAAACTCGGGGATGGAGAGATACCCGGGGCGGAAGTCCTGCCCCCACTGGGAAACGCAGTGGGCCTCGTCGATCACAATGAGGTCTAAGGGGGCGTTTTGGGCAAAGTCCAGGAATTCCGGGGTCAAAAGCCGCTCGGGCGCCACGTAGATGATCTTGTAGACCCCGGCCCTGGCGTTGCGCAGGGCGGCCCGGTACTGGCCCCAGCTCAGGCTGCTGTTGAGATAGGCCCCCCGCACGCCGTTTTGCACCAGGGCGGCCACCTGGTCCTTCATCAGGGAGATCAGGGGGGAGACCACCAGGGTGATCCCCGGCAGCATCAGGGCCGGCACCTGGAAGCACAGGGATTTTCCCGCCCCCGTGGGCATGATGCCCACCGCGTCCTGCCCCCGGAGCAGGGCGTCGATCAGCTCCTCCTGCCCGGCCCGGAAGGAGGGATACCCGAAATATCGTTCCAAAATCTGCAGCTTTGTGGCCACCTGTTCCCCTTCTCTCTGGAATGTCGCTGGGAGTAAGTATAGCAGAAAAATCCCCCAGGGAAAAGGGAAAAGAGGGGATTTGGAGGGCATGGCCCCAGGGATTGGAGAAATTTGGATAAAATCCTAAAATACCGCAAAGGGTATTTTAGAAATCTTTTCCAATTTTTTCTTGCGGTTTCCCCCTAAAGAGTGGTATACTAGGGCAAGAAACCCTGTGATGGGGCGGCTTTGCCGGTGATTTTTCCGGCGGGCGCCCTTGTCGGGAAGGAGCGTTAGTATGGCACGGAAAACCTGGATGAGCCGGGCTGCCGGGGTGCTTTTGCCTGTGAGCAGCCTGCCCTCCAAATACGGCATAGGCACCTTTGGCCAGGCCGCCCGGGAGTGGGTGGACTTCCTGGCCCGGGCAAAGCAGCGCTACTGGCAGGTGCTGCCCCTGGGCCCCACCAGCTTTGGGGACAGCCCCTACCAAAGCTACTCCGCCTTTGCGGGCAGCCCTCTGTACATCGATCTGGAATACCTCTGCCGCCAGGGCCTGCTGAAAAAGGGCCGCTGCAAGCGGGTGAATTGGGGGGAGGACCGCTCCCACGTGGATTACGACGCGGTACACGCCGGGAGGGACAAGCTTTTGCGCCGGGCCTTTTCCCATTTTGAGGACGCCAAGGCCCTGCAGCGGTTCCGCAAAAAGAACAGGGCCTGGGTGGAGGACTACGCCCTCTTTATGGCCCTCAAGGAGAGAAACGGCGGCCGGCCCTGGACCCAGTGGGAAGAGGGCCTGCGCCTGCGGGACCCGGACGTCCTGGCCCGCTGGCGGGAGGAGTGCAAGGAGGACGTGGACTTCCACGTCTTCACCCAGTATCTCTTTTTCCAGCAGTGGGGCGACCTGAAGAAGTACGCCAACAGCCGGGGGGTGAAGATCATCGGCGACGCCCCCATCTACGTGGCCATGGACAGCGCCGACGTGTGGTCCCAGCCGGAGCTGTTCCAGCTGGACGAGGACAACGTGCCCACCGAGGTCTCCGGCTGCCCGCCGGACGCCTTTTCCGAGGACGGCCAGCTCTGGGGCAACCCCCTGTACCGGTGGGACGTGATGAAGGAGGACGGCTACGCCTGGTGGCTGGCCCGCATCCAGGCGAACCTCTCCATGTACGACGTGCTGCGCATCGACCACTTCCGGGGCCTGGAGAGCTACTACGCCATCCCCTACGGGGAGGACACGGCCCGCAACGGCCGCTGGCGCAAGGGCCCCGGCATGGACTTTATCAAGGCCATCAAAGGGGCGGTGGAAGACGCCCCCATCATCGCCGAGGACCTGGGCCTGCTCACTCCGGCGGTGCATCGGCTCCTAAAGGGCAGCGGGTATCCCGGCATGAAGGTGCTGCAATTTGCCTTCAGCGCCGAAGGGGGAGAGAGCGACTACATGCCCCACAACATCATCCCCCACTGTGTGGTCTACACCGGCACCCACGACAACGACACCACCCGGGGCTGGTTTGAGACCCTTTCCCCGGCGGATTTGAAGCTGGCCCTGGACTACCTGGGCCTGCCGGACGCCCAGGGGGGCGCCTGGCCCTTTATCCGGGCGGCCCTCTCCAGCGTGGCGGATTTGGCGGTGGTCCCCTTCCAGGACTACCTGGACCTGGGAAGCGAAGCCAGGATGAACATCCCCTCCACCGTAGGGGGGATCAACTGGCGCTGGCGGTGCCCCAAGGACGCGGCCACCAAAAAGCTTGCAAAGAAAATGGCGAGGCTTTCTGCCATCTACGGCAGGGCTCGGGAGACGGGAGGAAAAGACGATGCGCATGCGTGATGAGCTGGAACAAAAGGTGGGGCTGCGGTTTTCCAAAGGCCTGCTGGCTGCCGATAACAAGGAGATCTACCAGGCCCTTCTGGAACTCACCCAGGAGAAGCTGGCCGCCGCCCGGCCCATCGCCGGGGAGAAAAAGCTCTACTACATCTCCGCGGAGTTTCTGGTGGGCAAGCTCCTCTCCAACAACCTGATCAACCTGGGTATCTATGACCAGGTCAAGGAGGCCCTCCAGGAGGCAGGCAAAGATCTCGCCGCCGTGGAGGAGGCGGAGGTGGAGCCCTCCCTGGGCAACGGGGGCCTGGGCCGCCTTGCCGCCTGCTATCTGGACTCTGTCGCCACCCTGGGCCTGCCCGGGGACGGGGTGGGGCTCCTCTATCACTTCGGCCTGTTCCGCCAGTACTTCCGGGACCACAAGCAGCAGGAGGAACCGGACGCCTGGCTCTCCCCCCAGAGCTGGCTGAAGAATACCGGCGTCTCCTTCTCCGTGCCCTTCCCCCAAGGGGAGGTAAAGGCCGTCCTGTACGACCTGTTCGTCTCCGGCTATGAAAACGGTGTGAACAAGCTCCACCTCTTCGACCTGGAAGGGGTGGACGAGTCCCTGGTGAAAAAGGGGATCGACTTCGACAAAACCGACATCCAGCACAACCTGACGCTGTTCCTCTATCCCGACGACAGCGACCGGGCCGGGCGGCTTTTGCGGGTGTACCAGCAGTACTTCATGGTCAGTGCCGGGGCCCAGCTGATCCTCCAGGAGCAGGAGGCCCAGGGCCATCCTCTGAAGGATTTGCACAAGTACGCCGTCATCCAGATCAACGACACCCACCCGTCCATGGTCATCCCGGAGCTCATCCGCCTGCTCACCGCCCGGGGCCTCTCCATGGATGACGCCATCGCCACCGTGTCCCAGGCCTGCGCCTACACCAACCACACCATCCTGGCCGAGGCCCTGGAGAAGTGGCCCCTGGACTACCTGGAAGAGGCGGTGCCCGGCCTGGTGCCCATCATCCGGGAGCTGGACCGCCGAGTGAAGGAGCGGTGTCCCGATCCCCAGGTGGCCATCATCGATGAAAATGACCTGGTCCACATGGCCCACATGGACATCCACTACGGCTTTTCCGTCAACGGGGTGGCCAGCCTCCACACGGAGATTTTGGAAAAGTCCGAGCTGAAGGCCTTCGCGGACCTGTACCCGGAAAAGTTCAACAACAAGACAAACGGCATCACCTTCCGCCGGTGGCTGATGCACTGCGACCCGGCCCTCTCCCGGTGGATCACGGAAAAGATCGGTCCCGGCTGGAAAAAGGACGCCATAGAGCTTGCAAAGCTCATGGCCTTCCAGGATGACGAAAGGGCCCTCCAGGAGCTTTTGGCCATCAAGCAGGGGAACAAAAGGGCCCTGTGCAGCTACTTGCAGGAAAAGGAAGGGGTGCAGCTGGACGAGAACTCCGTGTTCGACATCCAGATCAAGCGCCTCCACGAGTACAAGCGCCAGCAGATGAACGCCCTGTACATCATCTGGAAGTACAAGCAGATTAAGGCGGGGCACCGGCCCCCGCGGCCCATCACCCTGCTGTTCGGCGCCAAGGCCGCCCCGGCCTATATCATCGCCAAGGACATCATCCACCTGCTCCTGTGCCTTGCCGATTTCATCGCCAAAGACCCGGAGGTCAGCCCCTGGCTGAAGGTCCACTTTGTGGAAAACTACAACATCACCTGGGCGGAGAAGCTCATCCCCGCCTGCGACATCTCCGAGCAGATCTCCCTTGCCTCCAAGGAGGCCAGCGGCACCGGCAACATGAAGTTCATGCTCAACGGGGCAGTGACCCTGGGCACCGAAGACGGCGCCAACGTGGAGATCCACCAGCTGGTGGGGGACGAGAACGTGTATATCTTCGGCCAGTCCAGCGAGACGGTGATGGGCCTGTACGAGGAGGCCGCCTACCGCCCCGGGGACTTCTACGCCAAAGACCCGGAGATCACCCAGCTGGTGGACTTTATCATTTCCCCGGAGATGATGCGCCTGGGCGACCCGGAAAATCTGGCCCGCCTTTACAAGGACATGTCCCGCAAGGACTGGTTCATGGCCCTTCTGGACGTGAAGGACTATATCCGGGTCAAAGAGCAGGCCCTGGAGGACTTTGAGGACCGCGCCGCCTGGGCCCGGAAGATGCTTGTAAACATCGCCCAGGCAGGCTATTTCTCCTCCGACCGCTCCATCGCCGAGTACAACCGGGACATCTGGAAACTGGGGTGAACCCCTCTCCGGCCCCTCAGGCGGGGCCACCTCCCCCAAAGGGGGATGTAAGGGGCGAGCGACCCAGGGCGCGAAGGAAAGTTTTTTGCCAAGCTTCTTCCGGGAGAAATTCCCGTCTTCCCGGAAAGACCTCCCCCGCAAGGGAGAGCTCCCGCCCTTCGCAGAGTCCGAGCGCGAAGGAAAGTCCTTTGCCAAGCTTCTTCCGGGAGAAATCCCCGCCTTTCCGGAAAAACCTCCCCCGCGCGAGAGAGCTCCCGCCCTTCGCAGAGTCCGAGCGCGAAGTAAAGTTCTTTGCCAAGCTTTCTTTCAAGAAAGCGGAGAAAGAGGGGTTTGGCTTGACTTACCGGGGGGCAGTGCTCTATAATCAAACTGCGTTTCTTGAGGGAGTAGTTTGCGGGGCGTCTGCCCAGCGGCACTATCAACACATTGGCGCAAGGCCTGGTATTGCCTGAAAAAACGAGACTCATGGAAAATGCCCCGTACCAAGGGCGTTTTCCGCGAGTCTCTTTTTCTGCGCGGGACGCCCATAAAAAGCTGGAGGTTGTGTAAAATGGGTTTGCTGGAACTGTTTCTCATCGCGGTGGGGCTCTCTATGGACGCCTTTGCCGTGGCGGTATGTAAGGGCTTGGCCCTGCGGAAGGTCAATTTGGGGCAGATGGCCCTGGTGGGCCTGTGGTTCGGGGGCTTTCAGGCGCTGATGCCCCTTTTGGGCTACTTTGTAGGGGCCCAGTTTAAAGAACAGATCACCTTTATCGACCACTGGATCGCCTTCGGCCTGCTGGCGGTCATCGGCGGCAATATGATCCGGGAGGCCCTCTCCCAGGAAGAGGAGAGCGCCGATGCTTCCCTTTCTCTCAAGGCCATGCTGCCCATGGCGGTGGCCACCAGTATCGATGCCCTGGCCGTGGGGGTGGGCTTCGCCTTTTTAAGCGTGAATATCGGCGCGGCGGTGAGCTTCATCGGCTGCATCACCTTCCTGCTGTCCATGGCGGGGGTGAAGGTGGGCAGCCTGTTCGGCGCCAAGTACAAGAGCAAAGCGGAGCTCTTGGGCGGCGTCATCCTCATTTTGATGGGGCTGAAGATTTTGCTGGAGCACCTGGGCGTGCTGGGCTGAGACAGGAGGTGCCCTTGTGGACGGACAAAAGAAAAAATGCCTGGTCCTCTTTGGCTCCCCCCACAGGGAGGGGCGCACCGCCCGGCTGCTGGAGGCCTTCCTCTCCCCCCTGGGGGAGGGCTGGGAGGTGGAGCTGGAGGACCTGTTCCGCCTTTCGCCCCATCCCTGCACGGGCTGCGGCTTCTGCAAGGATCAGGAGGCCTGCGCCTTTTCGGACCTGGACCCCTTGGACCAGTCCCTGCGGGGGTGCGACCTGCTGGTGGTGGCAAGCCCCGTGTACAATTTCTCGTTCCCCGCGCCGGTGAAGGCCTGGCTGGACCGGACCCAGCGGTACTTCGAGGCCCGGTTCGCCCTGGGAAAGCGCCCCCCCATCGCCAAGCACCGCCAGGCCGCCCTGCTCCTCTCCCTGGGCAGCGAGGACAGCTTCGGCCCCCAGGTCTGCGCCCACCAGCTGGAGCGGGCTTTCTCTGTGATGAACACCACCCTGGCGGGGATGGCCCTTTGGCAGGGCGGCGACCACGGAGACCAGGGCTGGGAAGAGGCCCGGGAAAAGGCCCGGGGCCTGGCCCTTGCAATCCTCAGGGAAATGTGATATGATACGTCGAAGAATACTCTAGTTTGGATAGGCGGTTTGACTATGTCAGGACATTCTAAATGGAACAACATCAAACGGAAAAAGGAAAAGGCCGACGGCGCCAAGGCGAAGATCTTCACCAAGATCGGCCGTGAGCTGGCCGTGGCCGTCAAGGAGGGCGGAAGCGCCGACCCGGCTGCCAACTCCCGCCTGCGGGACGCCATCGCCAAAGCCAAGGCTGCCAACGTCCCCAACGACAACATCGACCGGATCATCAAAAAGGCTGCCGGCGAAGGCAACAACGATAACTTTGAGAACGTCACCTACGAAGGCTACGGCCCCTCCGGCGTGGCCGTGATCGTGGAGGCCCTCACCGACAACCGGAACCGCACCGCCGCAGACGTGCGCCACGCCTTTGACAAGTTCGGCGGCAACCTGGGCACCACCGGCTGCGTGTCCTTTATGTTCAACAAGAAAGGCGTCATCGTCATTGAGAAGGAGGGCCTGGACGAGGACACCGTCATGACCGACGCCCTGGAGGCCGGCGCCTCCGACTTCGCCGCGGACGAGGACGTGTTCGAGATCTCTACCGAGCCCGCCGATTTCTCCGGCGTCCGGGAGGACTTGGAGAAGAAGGGGTACGAGTTCGTCTCCGCCGAGGTGGAGATGGTTCCCGACACCTACACCACCATCACCGACGAGGACACCGTCGTGAAGATGCAGAAGATGCTGGACCTCTTGGAGGACAACGACGACGTGCAGAACGTCTGGCACAACTGGGACGCCCCCGAAGAGGAAGAAGAGGAATAAGCACCGCAGGGAGAAGCGCTGGACGAGGGTTCCGGCGCTTTTTTGCGGGGGCGCGCGCCTGTTCTTTTCCTTGCAAAATCCCCTTGAAAGGGTATAATAAGAGAAAGTACAATCGGAACGGAAAGGGGAACTTTATGCGACACCTGATCGATCCCATGGATTTCACCCGGGAGGAGACGGACCGCCTGCTCTCCCTGGCGGAGGAGATCCTGGCCCGCCCGGCGGATTTTGCCCACAAGTGCGATGGGAAAATCCTGGCCACCTTGTTTTACGAGCCCAGCACCCGCACCCGCTTGAGCTTTGAGTCCGCCATGATGCGCCTGGGGGGCAAGGTGTTGGGGTTCTCCTCGGGGGACAGCAGCTCCGCCAAAAAGGGGGAGAGCGTGGCGGACACCATCCGCATGATCTCCGGCTACGCGGACATTGCCGCCATGCGCCACCCCAAGGAAGGCGGCCCCTACGTGGCGGCCCGCTACTCCCACATCCCGGTGATCAACGCCGGGGACGGCGGCCACCAGCATCCCACCCAGACCCTGACGGACCTGCTCACCATCCGCCGCAAACGGGGGCAGATCAGCGGGGTGACCATCGGCCTGTGCGGCGACCTGAAGTTCGGCCGCACGGTCCACTCCCTCATCAAGTCCCTGGTGCGGTATGAGGACGTGAACTTCGTCTTCATCTCCCCCGAGGAGCTGCGGGTACCCAGCTACATCCTCAAGGAAGTGGTCGTCCCCTCGGGCCATCCCTGGCGGGAAGTGCGCACCATGGAAGAGGTCATGCCGGAGCTGGACATCCTCTACATGACCCGGGTCCAGCGGGAGCGCTTCTTCAACGAGGAGGATTACGTCCGCCTGAAGGATTCCTACATCCTCACCAAGGAAAAGCTGAACCTGGGGAAAAGGGACCTGGCGGTGCTCCACCCCCTGCCCCGTGTCAACGAGATTTCCCCCGAAGTGGACGACGACCCCCGCGCCATGTATTTCGAGCAGGCCCGGGGCGGCGTGTTTGTGCGCATGGCGCTGATCCTCACCCTGCTGGGGCTGGCCCCCGGGGTGCTGGATCACGAGTAAGGGAGGGTGTGCAATGCTCAATATCGACAGCATGGAAAACGGCATCGTCATCGACCACATCACCGCCGGCCGGGCGATGCGCATCTACGAGCTCTTGGAGCTGGACAAGCTGGATACCTGCGTGGCCATTATCAAGAACGCCCGCTCCAGCAAGTATGGGAAAAAAGACATCATCAAGATTGAAGGGGTTTTAAACATCGACCTGGACGTGCTGGGCTTTATCGATGACAACGCCACCGTGTGCACCATTGTGGGCGGAAAGCTCCAGAGCAAGAAAAAGCCGCCCCTGCCTAAAAAGCTTGTCAATGTGATCTCCTGCAAAAACCCCCGGTGCATCACCTCCGCAGAGCCGGTGGACCAGATCTTCACCCTGTGCGACGAGGCAAGCCACCGCTACCGCTGCATCTACTGCGAACAGGAGTATAAGAAATGAAGGCGCTCTTGGGCAGAAAGCCCTGGGACATCCCCCCTGGCTGCCAGGGCTGCAGGGGGTCGGGCCCCTTCTATGCCCGGGGAGGCCGGCCCCGGAGGCGGTGGGGCAAAGGGCTTTTGGCCCTTGTCACCCTGTGCAACCTGGCCTTGAGCCTGGCCCTGGCGGTGCTTCGGCGGCAGGAGGTCATCCACGCCGTGCGCACTGCCGACGGGGAGGGGGCCCGGGTGCTGGTGGAATCCCGGAAAGAGACAAAATCCTGATTTTGCCCTTGACTTCCCGGCCCCCCTGTGCTAGACTATATAAGCCGCATACTGTGGGCTCCGGGGTTATTGCGCCCTTTTGAAGAAGCGAGCGGCCGAAAACGGCCCTCCGCCCGAGAGTAGCGAGACTATTGTAAAGGCAGGAAAAAACATGTTTGCAGTCATTGAGACCGGCGGGAAGCAGTACAAGGTCCAGGCCGGCGACGTCATCTATGTGGAGAAGCTGAACGCGGCGGACAACGACACCGTGGAGTTCCCCGTGGTGGCCGTTTTCGGCGACGAGGCCAAGGTGGGCGCCCCCTATGTGGAAGGCGCGCAGGTCACCGGCAAGGTGCTCAAGACCGGTAAGGCCAAGAAGATCACCGTGTTCACCTACAAGCCCAAGAAAAATTCCAAGCGGAAGATGGGCCATCGTCAGCCCTACACCAAGGTGCAGATCGAGGCTGTCAACGCCTAACCCATGGTCCGCGTCGATTTTCTCACCTCCCCGGAGGGCGGGCTGCTGGGCTTCTCCATGGAAGGCCATGCCGGTTTTGCCCAGGCGGGCGAGGACACTGTCTGCGCGGCCATCTCTTCGGCGGCGTACCTGACGGTGAACTCCTTGACCGAGATCCGCGGCGTATCCCCCCTTTCCCTGCGGGTGGAAGAGGGCGGAATGTTTTTCCGGATCGAGTCCAAGGACGAGCCCATCTGCCGGGATTTCCTGGCGGGGCTCAAACTCCACCTGAAAGCCCTGGAGGAGCAGTACCCCTCCTGCTTGCGGGTGGGTTATTTGGAGGTTTAAGCTCCCACACTTTATCAAAAGAAAGGAAGACGATCGTCATGCTGAAGATCAATATCCAGCTTTTCGCCCATAAAAAAGGTATGGGCTCCACCAAGAACGGCCGCGATTCCGAGTCCAAGCGCCTGGGCGTCAAGCGTGCCGACGGCCAGTTCGTGCTGGCTGGCAACATCCTGGTGAAGCAGCGCGGCACCAAGATCCATCCCGGCACCAATGTGGGCCGGGGCTCCGACGACACCCTGTTCGCCCTCATCGACGGCAAGGTGAAGTTCGAGCGCATGGGCGCCGACCGCAAGAAGGTCAGCGTGTACGCCGACTGATCGAAGGATACACTAAGCAGCGAAAGGCTTCTTCAGGCACCGCCGGAAGAAGCCTTTTTCTTGAAGGGGAAAGGGGTGGACCCATGTTCATCGATACCGCGAAAATCAAGATCAAGGCCGGCGACGGGGGGGACGGCGCCGTCTCCTTCCACCGGGAAAAATACGTGGCGGCAGGCGGCCCCGACGGCGGCGACGGCGGCCGGGGCGGCAGCATTGTCTTCCAGGTGGACGACAACCTCTCCACGCTGGCGGATTTCCGCTACAAGCGCAAATACACGGCCCAGCGGGGGGAGAACGGCCGGGGCAAGCGCTGCTTCGGCAAAAGCGCCCCAGACCTGTTGATCTCCGTGCCCCGGGGCACCCTCATCAAGGACGCCGCCACCGGCCGGCTCTTGGCGGACATGTCCGGGGACGAGCCCCAGGTCATCGCCAAGGGGGGCAAGGGGGGCTGGGGCAACTCCCACTTCGCCACCCCTACCCGGCAGGTCCCCCGGTTCGCGAAGCCCGGCACCCCCGGCGAGGAGCTGGAGGTCCAGCTGGAGCTGAAGCTTTTGGCGGACGTGGGCCTGGTGGGCTTTCCCAACGTGGGGAAGTCCACCCTCATCTCCGTGGTCAGCGAGGCCAAGCCCAACATCGCCAACTACCACTTCACCACCCTGAGCCCGGTGCTGGGGGTGGTCACCCTGCCCCAGGGGGGTTCCTTCGTCATGGCCGACATCCCCGGCCTCATTGAGGGCGCCTGGGAGGGCGCGGGCCTGGGCCATCAGTTTTTGCGCCATGTGGAGCGCTGCCGCCTCCTTGTCCACGTGGTGGACGTCTCCGGCAGCGAGGGCCGGGACCCCAAGGAAGACTTCACCATCATCAACCGGGAGCTGAAAAAATTTAACCCCGAGCTGGCCCAGCGGCCCATGCTGGTGGCGGGCAACAAGTGCGATTTGGCCACCGACGGGCAGGTGGCGGAGTTCCAGGCCTTTGTGGAGGGGCAGGGGTACGAATTCTTTCCCCTTATGGCCCCCATCCGGGAGGGGGTGGATCCCCTGCTCAGCAAGGTGCTGGAGCGCCTCTCCCAGCTGCCCCCTGTGCGCCGCTTCGAGCCCGAGGCCCCGGCGCTGCAGCCTGTGGAAGAGCTCAAGCGGGGCCAGGTGGACGTCCAAAACCAGGACGGGGTCTACTTTGTCAAGGCCCCTTGGCTGCTTCCCACCCTGCGCACCATCAATTTTGACGATACGGAGTCCCTCCAGTACTTCCAGCGGGTGCTCATCGAGACAGGGGTCATCGACGCCCTGCGCCAAGCCGGCTGCCAGGAGGGGGACACCGTGGACCTGTACGATTTGGAATTTGACTTTGTGGAGTAAGGGGCGTTTTTCTTGGATACACTTTTGCACAGAGGCCTTCCCCCCAAAGACCTGAGCCCCCTGCCCCTGGCCTTTGTGGGGGATGGCGTCTACGAGCTGCTGGTGCGGGAGCACCTGGTCTCCCAGGGGAACTGCCCGGTAAAAAAACTCAACTCCCGCAAGGTGGAGCTGGTCCGCTGCCAGGCCCAGGCCCTGGCCCTGGAGCGAATCTGGCCCCTGCTCACCGAGGAGGAGCGGGAGGTGGCCCTGCGGGGCCGCAACGCCCATGTGGGCCACGTGCCCAAAAACGCCCAGGTGGCGGACTATCACGGCGCCACAGCCCTAGAGGCCCTGTTCGGCTACCTTTACCTGAGCGGGAGGCTCGCCCGGCTGCGGGAGCTGTTCGGGCGCATCATGGAGGGCGCGGGCGAAACCTGAGGAAAGGCGGTGGCTTATGAATCGTTCCAAAGCCCGGGCGTTCCTGCTGGACGCCCTGTTTATGGCGGTGGGGTCCGCCGTGTACGCGGTGGAGGTCAACGCTTTCACCGCCCCCAACAACATTGCCGCCGGGGGCGTGACCGGTATCGCCACCATGCTCAACTACCTGTTCGGCACCCCCATCGGCCTGGTGTCCTTCCTCATCAACGCCCCCATTGTGGTGTGGGCCGTGGTGGAGGTGGGGTATAAGCTGGTGGCCAAGAGTATGGCGGCCATCGTCCTCATGTCGGTGCTCATCGACCTCTTCTCCCACTTTGTCCCCGCCTACCGGGGGGACCCCATTCTGGTGGCCCTGTTTGCCGGCGCCTGCGAGGGCGTTGGCCTCTCCCTGATCTTTATCCGGGGGGCGACCACCGGCGGCACCGACCTGGTGGCCCGGCTTCTGAGCCACCGGCTGCCCCACCTGTCCATGGGCAAGCTGATGCTGGCGGTGGACGGGGCGGTGGTGGCGGTTTCCGCCTTTGTGTTCGGCAGCGTGGAAAACGCCATGTACGCCTGCGTTGTCATCTTCGTGGCCACCAAGCTCATCGACGCCATCCTCTACGGCACGGATGTGGGCACAGGGAAGCTCTTTTTCGTCATGTCCCCCAAAGTGCGGCAGATGGGGGAGCGGGTCATCGAGGAGCTGGAGCGCACCGTGACCTACCTGGACTCCAAGGGAGGTTACACCAAAGAGCCCGGCGAGACCATGCTCTGCGTGATCCGCCGCTTTGAGGTGTACCACCTGCAAAAGATCATCCGGGAGGAAGACAAGGACGCCTTCGTCATTGTGGGGGAGGCGGGGCAGATCACCGGGGAGGGCTTTCGGCCCGCCCACTCCGACGACAAGCCTGTAAAGGAGCTGCTCCGCCAGCTCAAAAAGAAGGCCGGCCGCTGAAAAACGCGCCCCCCACCCGAGGGTGGAGGGCGCGTTCCGCCGGTTTTCCCGGCACCTTTTTAGGCCTTGCCGTCCAGTTTAGGTTTCTGGTTCTGGCTTTTGGGGCCGTAATCCGGAATCTCCTGCCGGGCGTTCTGGCCCGGGTTTTGGTTCTGCTGGTTCTGTCCCTGCTGGTTTTCGCAAGACCTGTGCTTTTGCTTGTTGCTCATAGATTCTTTCCCCCTTCCGCCCTTAGTCTGTCCGGAAGGGGACCTGCCATACAGGGTAAATTTTGGAAACGGAGGCCCTTTTATGGAATTGCCCATCCCCTTTCAAACGGCCATGGAGCAGCTTCTGGGCGGGGAGTACCCGGCCTATCTCCGCTGCATGGAGGAAGCCCCCCGTCGGGGCCTGCGGCGCAACCCTATAAAGTGCGGGGAAAAGGCCCTAAAGGAGAGCCTGCCCTTTCCCCTTGAGCCCACGCCTTTTTCCCCTTTGAGCTTCACCTTTGAGGCGGGGGAAGAGCGGGTGGGAAAGCTGCCCGCCCACCACGCCGGCCTCTTTTACGTCCAGGAGCCCTCGGCCTGCTCCGCCGTCACCGCGCTGGATCCCCAGCCGGGGGAGCGGGTGCTGGACCTGTGCGCCGCGCCGGGAGGCAAATCCACCCAGATCGCCGGGCTGCTCCAGGGGGAGGGCCTGCTCTGGTCCAACGAGATCGTGAAAAACCGGGCCCAGATCCTCCTTTCCAATGTGGAGCGCCTGGGGGTGAAAAACGCCGTGGTGTCCTCCTGCCATCCTCAGCGCCTGTGCCAGGGCCTCTCCGGCTTCTTTGACCGGGTACTGGTGGACGCCCCCTGCTCGGGGGAGGGGATGTTCCGCCGGGACCCACAGGCCATCGCCCAGTGGACGCCCCAGGTCCCTGCCGCCTGCGCCCAGCGCCAGCGGGCCATTTTGGATTCCGCGGCCCTGGCGGTGCGGGAGGGGGGCGTGCTGGTGTACTCCACCTGCACTTTCTCCCGGGAGGAGAACGAGGACAACGTCCGCTGGTTCCTCTCCGCCCACCCGGAGTTCGCCCTGCTCCCCATCGAGGCCGGGTTTGGCCGCCCGGGGGTGGAGGGCCTGCCGGTGCGGCGCATCTACCCCATGGACGGCGGCGAGGGGCATTTCGTGGCCAAGTTCCAGCGGGTGGGGAAAAATGTTGACAAGGCAGGAACCTTTACAGCTTATCTCTCCCGCCGGGAGGAGGCCGAGTTCCAGGGGCTGTTCGAGGAGCTGTTCACCTGCCACTGGCCGGGGAGCGCCGCCCGGTTTGGGGACAGGGTGGTGCTGCTGCCCCAGGGCTTGCCGGAGCTTTCGGGCCTGGGGGTGCTCCGGGCGGGGGTGGAGCTGTGCCACCAAAAAGGCAAGCGCTGGGAGCCCTCCCACGCCGTGTTCCAAGCCGCCCGCAAGGAGGACTGCCGCCAGTCCCTGGAGCTGCCCTGGGACGCCCCGGAGCTTCTGGCCTTCCTGCGGGGGG